>JAFGIZ010000175.1 GCA_016929365.1 Lentisphaerota bacterium | reverse complement strand
GCGGTGCAGCTTGTCTGCCACCGCCTCCTGAATAGCACGACTGCGACTAGGGTAGACGTGCGAAGACACGAGACGGTCAACCTGTGAAACAAGGCTCTCTTCCATTGTGATGGCGATCTTTGCTGTACTCATTTCTCACCTCCAGTATGACAATACATCATACCGCGCTGGTTGTGCAAGTCCATTTCTCTAGGGCCTAACGCGTGCCAGGGCCAACGCGGAGCTGAGTCGAATCCGGCTTTTACGTAGCACGCCTGCGTACGGAGGGGAAGGCGGTTTCGACTCAAGGGACTGGTTGCGGCGCAAGCCGCCGCCAGTCACTTGAGCTTGCTCAGCTCCGCATTGCCGGCGGCGCAGCCGCCGGCAACGTCTGCACTCACGTTTTGCGCGCGTAGCAAGCAATAACGTGCAGTGCTTTGTTGGCCTCTCACTTCTTCGGGAAATACTTGACCTTGTCGAGTCCCTTGAAGTCTTCGTCTTGCGTCCAAAGATTTGCTTCATGTTCCCGCGTGGCGGCGAGAATGATGCTGTCAGCCATGGGAAGAGAATGCTGCAGGCTGAGCGTGGCTGCTGACATAGAGCGTTGCGGCGTCAGATCAACGACATGACCGCGCTGCATGGCGGACGCAGCCTGGAGGGCTGCCTCCTCTCCTGCTTCACGAAGCAGAACCTTGAATACCTCGTAGATTGACACGGCCGGAACGACAAGACTGTCCAGCGCCTTCAAAGGGGCGGCAAAACGCGAAGCGTTCTTGCCGCCGGCGAAGTACTCAAGCCAGCCGGATGAGTCCACGACATTCATATTCTGTCTGCCTCTCGCGTAAACGCAGTGTTGATTCCCTTCACGAAGCCCTTGAGCTCCGATATGTCACGTTCGGGAATAAGCTCCACGCGTCCTGCATACTCAACGACCTGCATCTTCTGTCCGGGGCGGAGATGCAGGTTGTCACGCACAGGACGCGGAATCACAACCTGGAATTTCGGTGACACGGTTACTGTCTGCATGATGATACCTCCATCGATATAATCTGGTATGACCATAACGCCATCGATGGGGCGTTGTCAACCATTCGGAGGCCAACGCCGAGCGTGAGGATTCGGCGCGCCAGCGCCGATATCCTCGACGCTGTTGTTGGCGAATCCGTCAGTTTCTCTGCGTTCCGTCCACTTCCGGCGGACGGAAAGAGCATGGCTCGCGCTCGCTCACTCGTCCACCGTTCGCGTCGCCGTTCGCGTCCACCGGCTCTTCCCCCGTCCGGTCGACGCGAACGGCGACGCGAACGGATTACGGTTTCCTCCGGTCGTTCCCTTCTCTCTCCACGCGCCAACGAATAGCGTTTTATCGGTCGTGCTGCGAGTATACAACGTTGACCTTGGCGGACAAGGCTGATCGAGCAGCATGGCCGATAAAATGTGTTGGACGGAGCCGCGGTGACCGGGGGTGGCGCTATGGGGTATTGATAGGCCGTTTGTCTGGCGGCGGGTTGTCCAACGAATGCGGCGTGGGTATGGCAGAAGGCGGTGAGGGAGGTTTGCAGACCCGCGGAGTGCATGATGGGCCGGAATGAAACGGGCGTTTTGAGGCTGGAAAGCGGCTGGGGGCGGCTCGCGGGCACAGGGGTAACGTCCCGGTCGATGCGGGTCGTCGCGAAGGATTGCGAGGGGTTGGCGGCGGCATCAGGGAGGTCCTCGTTGTGGGGGGATGACGATCCCGGTGCTGCGCAGATGGCCTTTGCCGCAGTGGGGACACAGGGTAATGTCGATACCGGTGCGTTCGAGGATACGCTCGGGCAACGGCTTTTCCGCATCGGGTTTGGGCGCCGGCGCATGAAGCGCCGCGCACGTGCATGTAGCGGCCCGTCGTCACAAGGGCCGTGTGCCCCTTCCACCGCTTGATGGTGTAGACGTCTTTGCCCGCTTCCATCAGGAAGGTCGCAAAGCAATGCCGCTTATGCCGAGATCGGCATAAGAGGCATTGCTTCGCGACGCATAAAAAGAAGCTCCCGATTAGTGATCGTCGCTGGACGTGGCGGAACATTCCGAGCCGTATGGCCCGGGAAGCGAACGGTGTCCGCCGGGCTGGCCGAGGGGGGTCCCCGTCCTGTTGCAACCGGCCAACCCTTGTGCCATAGTACGCGGCAACAGCGTATCCATAAAGGACCCCGCCATGGCTCATTGCAATCCGCAGATCGTCCTGACCCGCCTCAAGAACCTCAAGGAACTTGTCCGGCGGCGCACCCTTGGAGACGCGTGCCTGCTCGAAGCCCGCGTCGCGGTCACCGATGCGCCGGTCCCCTACGCCCGGCGCACCACCCTCGACTATAACCCCGTGCAGGAAGGCGACACCTGGGGCCGCACCTGGCAAAGCGGCTGGTTTGAGCTGACGGGGACCGTGCCCCCCTCCTGGGCGGGCCGCTATGTGGTCGCACGCCTTGATTTCGGCGGCGAAGCCCTGCTTTTCGATGACACCGGCTGCCCCGCGCTCGGGCTCACCGACGGTTCGGTCTTCGATCTTAAATGCGGCAAGGATATCGTACACCTGTTCCCCGAGGCGCGCGGGGGCGAAACGGTCCGCCTCTGGGTCGAAGCCGCGGCGAATCGACTCCAGGGCGTTGAACGGGTTCCGGATCCCGAATTCCTCGAGGATCCGGGCCGGCTGCACGGCCACCATCGCGGCCGCGTCAAGGCCATGCGCCTCCATGCCTTTCGCGCCGACCATTGGCATCTGCATCTCGACCTGGAAGTCCTTCTCGACCTGTACGAGGACCTGCCGCCTGAAAGCCGCCGCAAGAAAACACTCCTGCACGCCTTGAACGCGGCCGCCACGGCCTACGACCACGGCGGCGCAACCGCGGCCCGTCTCGCCCTGCGCCCGGCCCTCGAACTTCCCGCCGATCCCGCCGCCATGCGCCTGACCGGCGTCGGACACGGCCATATCGACACCGGCTGGCTCTGGGCCGTCCGCGAAACGATACGCAAGAGCGCGCGCACCTTCTCCAGCGCCCTGGATCTGATCGATCGCTACCCCGATTACACCTTCGGCGCCTCCCAGCCGGCGCATTACCGCATGGTCAAGGAGCATTACCCCCGCCTGTACGAGAAGATCCGGAGCGCCGTCGCCGCCGGCCGCTGGGAGCTCCAGGGGGGGATGTGGGTCGAAGCCGACTGCAACCTGATCGGCGGCGAGTCCATGATCCGCCAGTTCCTGCACGGCAAGCGCTTCTTCCGCGAAGAATTCGGGCGGGACGTCCGCAACCTCTGGCTGCCCGACGTATTCGGTTACAGCGCCCAGCTCCCCCAGATCATGCTGAAGGCCGGCTGCCCCGTACTCCTGACCCAGAAAATCTCGTGGAGCAAGTACACGGTTTTTCCCCACCATACCTTCCTCTGGCGCGGCCTGGACGGATCTGAAGTTCTCGCCCATTTTCTTCCCGAGAACACCTACATCGGCAGGGTGCTGCCTTCCCAGCTCCGGCAGGCCGAAGCGAGCTACCGCGAAGCCGCGCTCTGCGACGAGGCCGTGAGCCTTTTCGGTGTGGGCGACGGAGGGGGCGGCCCCCAGGAGGCACACATCGAACGCGCCCGCCGTGTGGCCGACCTGAACGGCGTGCCCCGCTTCGCCATGGGCCCCGCCCAGCCCGTCCTGGACCGGCTGTATGACCGGCGCGACGTGCTCGACGCCTGGACCGGCGAATTGTATCTCGAACTCCACCGCGGCACCTATACCGTCCAGGCCCGCATCAAGCGCCTGCACCGCCGCCTCGAAGAGGCCCTGCGGGCCTGCGAAGACGCGTGCGTGCGGGCCGGCCCCGATCGCTACCCCCGCGCGGCGCTCGATGCCCTGTGGAAGATGACCCTCCTTAATCAGTTCCATGATATTCTGCCGGGCAGCTGCATTCACACGGTGGCCGAAACCGCGGAACGCGAACTGCAGGACGGCATCGCCCGCTGCGCCGACCTTACGCAGGCCGCGCTCGGCGCTTCCGAAAAGCCGGATACACTCGGTCTCATCAACCCCTCCTCTACGCCGTTCGATGACGCGGTCCCCCTGCCGGACGGCTGGCGGGGCGCCCGGCACAACGGCCGCACCCTACCCGTCCAGATCGAAGCCGGCCAGGCCTGGGCCCGCCTCGCCGTGGCCCCCCGCGCCACCGTCCTCCTGTGCCGCTCAGACGGCGGGGCCGCCGTCGAGACAGCCGAAACCCGTGTTCTCGAAAACGAGCTCGTCCGTTACCGTTTCGACGCGGACCTGCGGCTTGTTGAAGCCGTGGACAAGCGGGTCAACCGCTCACTCCTGCCCGCGGACCGCGCCGGCAACGTCATCAGCCTCTACGAGGATCGCGCCCACGCGTGGGATGCCTGGGATATGGACGACTATTACCGCGCCAGCCGCCTCGCGCAGGCGCGCGCAACAGCCCCGCCCGAAAGCTTCAACGGACCCGTCGCCGCCGGCCTGCGCGCCACGCTCGCCGTCGGCTCCAGCACCCTCCGCCAGACCGTGCGCCTCCGCCCCGGCAGCGCCCGGCTCGATTTCGTTACCGAAGCCGAGTGGACCGAGAGCCACAAGATGCTCCGTGTCGCCTTTCCAACAACCGTCGACGTGGACCAGGCGTCCTTCGAGATCCAGTACGGGATCATCCGGCGGCCCGCCCGGCGCAACCGTACCGAAGACGTCGCCCGTTTCGAGGTCTGCGGCCACCGCTTCGCCGACCTGAGCCGCGACGACTGGGGCGTGGCCCTGCTCAACGATTGCAAGTACGGCTACCGCGTGGTCGACGGGGTACTCGACTTGAACCTGCTCCGCTCCCCGACCCATCCCGACCCCGAAGCCGACCGCGGACGGCACCGCTTCACCTACAGCCTTCTGCCCCATCCGGGCGGCCCCGCCGGCATCGATACGATCCGCACCGAGGCGGCCATGCTCAACCAGGGGCTTACCCGGGTGCCCGGCGCAACACGCCTGCCGCCCCTCCCCGTCTCACTCGCCGGGGAAGGCCTCGAACTCGCGGCCGTGAAAATGGCCGAAGCGGAAAACGCCCTCATTGTCCGTATCGTGGAATGCCGCGGCCTGCCGGCCCGCGGCCGTCTCAACGCGCCCGGCTACACGGTCCAGCCGGTTACGCTGATGGAGCAACCGCCCGACGGCGCCCCGCAACCGGTGGCCGGCCCCGTCGACATCGCGCTGGCCCCTTTCGAGATCGCGACCTTCCGGTTGACCCCGTCCGCGGAAGGTCCCGCGCGGGATCAGAACGTATCCGGACCGGCGCCCACGCGGTAGAACAACGCCGCCCCCGTGTTGGTGTCCGACAGGTATCCGTCCCCGCCCGTACCCCTTACCCCGCTGCCGACCGGCGTCCAGGGCTCGGGTCCCGGCAACACCGCGGCGCGATGCAGGCGGTACCAGCGATTCGAGGACGACGGGAAATACACGCGGCTCACGGACCCCTCCCGCCCGATTCCCGTAATCCTCAGGTAAGAACCGGCATCGAACGGGTCCGTGTCCGCCCCGTACTCCGCCAGACCGGGAACCGTGTCTCCGTCCTGGTCCGTAAACGGATCGCAGTACACGTGGCCGCCGGAAATCCGAAGCTCCCACGCATCGGGCAGCCCGTCCCGGTCACAGTCGGCCGTGCCGTCAAACAGCCGCGCCAGGCGGTACGAGGCTACTCCAGCTCCCGCTTCACGGAACGCCCCGCCCACGTACAGCGCGCCGTCCGCGTACGCCAGGGCGCGGCCCGTATTGCCCAGCCCGCCGCTGACTTCGTGCCACGCGTCTCCGTCCCAACGCGCCAGCCGGTCCGCGGCGCCGCCCCCTGCCAGTGTGAACGCGCCCGTCGCATATACCTCGCCCTTCAAAACCAGCACGGCGTGCACGGGACCGTTGACGCCGAATCCGAGGGCGCTCCAGCCGGCCCCGTCCCAGCACGCGATATGGTTCGCCTCCGCAATGCCGGCGCCCGT
>JAFGIZ010000174.1 GCA_016929365.1 Lentisphaerota bacterium | reverse complement strand
GACGGTGCGGGTGGTCGTTTTCGCGGGGGGGGGCGCGGCGGAGGCGGCCCGGGAGGCGGGCGCCGACGCGGTGGGCCTGGACGACCTGATCGAGAAGGTGAAGGGCGGCTGGACGGATTTTGACGCGGCCATTGCGACGCCGGAGGCGATGAAGGAAGTGCGCAAGCTGGGGCGCGTGCTGGGTCCGCGCGGGCTGATGCCGAACCCGAAGACGGGAACCGTGACCGACGATACGGCGGCGGCGGTGGCGGAAAGCAAGGCGGGCAAGGTGGAATTCCGGATGGACCGGCACGGCAATGTGAACGTGCCGGTGGGCAAGCGTTCGTTTGCGGCGGAGCAGCTGGTCGATAACGCAACGGCGGTGTTGAACGCGGTGCGTGCGGCGCGGCCGGCGAGTGCCCGCGGGATCTTCATCCGGCGGGCCACGGTGACGACGACGATGGGCGCCGGGGTTCAGGTGGCGTTGAAGGAGGCCTAGGGTGAGTCAGAACGGAGTCAGACCGGAGAAGCGGGCCCTGCAGCGGGAGATCCGGGAGCGCCTGGAAGGAGCGGCTTACGTGGTCCTGACCGATTACACGGGGCTGAACATGGAGGACATGACCGCCTTGCGCGGCGCGCTGCGCGAACGCGGGAGCCGTTTGAACGTGGTGCGTAACACTTTTTTTGTCCAGGTGGCCGGCGAGCTGGGGTGGGGCGATCCGACGCCGCTGCTGGACGGCCCGACCGCGATGGTGTGGGGCGCAGGGGACGTGACGGCGACGGCGCGGGCGTTGAAGGATTTCGGCAAGCGCACGGGGCGCGCGGTGATGCGCGGCGGGTTTTTCGGGGACCGGCTGCTGACGGCGGAGGACATGGACGCACTGGCGTCGATTCCGTCGCGGGAGGTGCTGCTGGGGCAGGTGGTCGGCACGCTGGCCGCGCCGCTGTACCGGCTGGCGGGCGTGATGCAGCAGAAGGTGCTGAGTCTCTTGTACGTGTTGAAGGCCGTGGAAGATAAGAAACAACGTTAATGAGCGAAGGAGACGAGATCATGGCTAACGAAGAAACGCAGGAACAGGCCGTCGCGGAGGCGGCGCCGGAGGCGTCCGAGACCGCCAAGCCGGCGGTGCAGGCCGAGGGCAAGATGGCCGAGTTCGTGGACTGGATCGAGGGCATCAGCGTGCTCGAGCTGTCGCAGTTGGTGAAGGTGCTGGAGGACCGCCTGGGGGTCACGGCGGCGGCCCCGATGGCCGTGGCGGCCGGCGCGCCGGCGGCGGGCGGCGCGGGCGGCGAAGCCGCCGAGGAGCAGACCGAGTTCACGGTGGTCTTGCAGTCCTTCGGCGACCAGAAGATCGGCGTGATCAAGGAGGTGCGCGCCATCACGGGCCTGGGCCTGAAGGATTCGAAGGACCTGGTCGAGGGCGCCCCCAAGCCGGTCAAGGAAGGCGTGACGAAGGAAGAAGCCGAAGCGCTGAAGAAGCAGCTGGAGGGTGCCGGGGCGGTAGTCGAAATCAAGTAGCAGCGTAACGACGGAACGAGGCGGCTATGGTCGAACGGTCGAATTTCGCAAAACTCAAAGCGGTCATCGAGCCGCCGGACCTGATCGATGTTCAGGTGCGGTCGTACCGGGACTTTCTGCAGATGGATAAAGCGCCGATGCGGCGCAAAGCGGAAGGCCTGCAGGCGGTCTTGAAGGAAATCTTCCCGATCGAGAGTTACGACGGCCGTTACGTCCTGGAATTCGTCAAGTACGAATTGTCGACACCGAAGATGGGGCCGCTGGAGGCGCTGCGCGAAAGCCAGACCTACGCGGCGCCGCTGCATGTGACGTTCCGGTTGCGCGACGGCGAGGAAGCGCGCGAAGAGAGCGTGTACATGGGCGAGGTGCCGTTGATGACCCAGGACGGCGCGTTCGTCGTGAACGGCGCGGAGCGCGTGGTGGTGAGCCAGCTGCACCGTTCGCCGGGTATCTGTTCGGAGCGAACGCTGCACGCGAACGGGCAGACGCTGTATTCGATCCGCATTATCCCCGACCGCGGCTCCTGGGTGGAGATCCAGTTCGACACCTCGGATCTGATCTGGATCTTCATGGACCGCCGCCGCCGCCGGCGCAAGTTCCTGACGACGACCTTTCTGCGCGCGCTGGGGTACGGAACGGACGAGGAGCTGCTGCGCCTGTTCTATACGTTCAAGCGGCTGAATCTTGCGACGGCGTACGAGGAGACGGACGTCGCGGACCTGGTCTTCAAGGAAGACGTGCTTGACCTGGACTCGAAGACGGTCCTGGCGCGCAAGTACGACCCCGTGACGCCGGCGGTGCTGGAGCAGATGCACGATGCCGGGTTCAAGACGGCGGACACGGTGGACGTATCCTGGGACAGGGGCATTTTTCTGCAGAGCATCAAGTCGGACCAGACGCATTCCACGGACGACGCGCTGAAGGATATTTACCACCGCCTGCGTCCGGGCGACCCGGCGACACCGTCGAACGCACGCCAGCTCCTGCGGCGGTTGTTCTTCGACGTCAAGCGCTACGACCTGGGCAAGGTCGGCCGCTACAAGATCAACCAGAAGCTCGATCACCAGGGCGCGGTGGGCAACGAGCAGCGAACGCTGGACAAGCTGGACGTGGTGAAGGCCGTGCGCCACCTGCTGCTGGTGCGCAAGGGCGAAGAGAGCGTGGACGATATCGACCACCTGGGCGGCCGGCGGGTGCGCACGGTGGGCGAATTGCTGGAGAACCAGTGCCGCGTGGGCCTGGCGCGCACGGAGCGTCTGATTCGCGAGCGCATGACGCTTTACGATCCGGCGACGGGCCCCCTGACACCGCAGCGGCTGGTGAACTCGAAGTCGCTGTCGGCGGTGGTGCAGGACTTCTTCGGGCGGAGCCAGCTCAGCCAGTTCATGGACCAGACGAACCCGTTGTCGGAGCTGGCGCACAAGCGGCGGCTGAGCGCGCTGGGCCCGGGCGGACTGAGCCGGGAGCGCGCGGGGTTCGAGGTCCGCGACGTGCACAGCAGCCATTACGGGCGGATCTGTCCGATCGAGACGCCGGAAGGGCCGAACATCGGGCTGATCTCATCGCTGGGCATTTACGCGCGCATCAACGAATACGGGTTCATCGAAAGCCCCTACCGCAAGGTGGAGAAGGGCCGTGTTACCGACACGGTGGAGTACCTGACGGCGGACCAGGAAGAGCGCTACGTGATTGCGCAGGCCAATGCGCCCCTGGACGCGCATAACCGTTTCGCCATGGAGACCGTGTCGGTGCGCTACCGGGCCAATTTCCTGGAGGTGCCGCGGGACCGGGTGGAGTACATGGACGTCTCGCCGAAGCAGGTGGTGAGCATTGCGGCGGGCCTGATTCCCTTCCTGGAGCATGACGACGCGAACCGGGCGCTGATGGGCGCGAACATGATGCGGCAGGCGGTGCCGCTGCTGCGCACCGAGGCGCCGCTGGTAGCCACGGGCCTCGAGGAGCGGGTGGCGCACGATTCGCGCGTGACGGTGACGGCGGCGCGCGCGGGCAAGGTCGCGTACGTTTCGGCGGACTGCGTGGTCGTGAGCCGCGACGGCAAGCCGCCGGCGCACCGGACGCCGAAAGACGCTTACGAAACCTACCCGTTGCAGAAGTTCCGCCGTTCCAACGCGGGCACCTGCATCAACCAGAAGCCGGTTGTGCGGGTCGGCGACCGCGTGTCGAAGGGCGATGTCCTGGCGGACGGTCCGGCGACGAACCGGGGGGAGATCGCGCTCGGGCAGAATCTGCTCGTGGCGTTCATGCCCTGGTGCGGGTACAACTTCGAGGACGCCATCCTGGTCAGCGACCGGGTGGTGCGCGACGACGTGTTTACTTCGATTCACGTGCAGGAGTTCGAGGTCGGGGCGCGCGACACCAAGCTGGGCCCCGAG
>JAFGIZ010000173.1 GCA_016929365.1 Lentisphaerota bacterium | reverse complement strand
GGTCTCCAGGGCCTCGGCGATCTGCGGGTCGTCCCAGTGCCGGTAAAACGCCGGCTGCAGTGTAAACCCGGCGGCCTCGGCCGCCACGTTGGCCCGGCTTTCCCAGAGCGCCGAGCTCGAGGTCAGCATCGAAGAGGGCGCCGCGGAACGCGTGTGCAGCGGAGCCAGCAACGCCAGGACACGTTGCCCGCCGTTGCGAAGCTGCGGCCGGCTGTGGGGTTTGCGCTCAATCAGCCCGAGGCCTTCCAGCTCAAGGAGCGCGCGGCGCGCGGTCTTTTGCGAGACCTCCATCTCCCGCGACAGGGCGCGTTCGGTCGGCAGCGGTTTGAAGTTGTAGTCCCCGTGCCGGATGCGCTTTTCCATCAAGGCCGCTATGTCACGATAACCCAACATCGTTTATTCCCGTGCCCCCCTGCCCCGCGCGGTACTCATAATTCGTACCCGTTTTGCATCCTCTCGTCAAGCCGGGCAGCGCCCCTTGACGGAGCTTCCCCGGTTCCGGTACGCTGCATGCATCCAGATGGAGGCATCAGCATGGGCAACGACGCAATACGCTTTCCCCGGGTTTTCGCAGGCACGCCCCGGATCGCCGGCCTGGCTGGCACGGTGCTCATCCTCGCCTGCGGCACGCCGTCCGCACGAGCCGCCACCCTGCGGGCGGGCCCGGCTCGCGTGGACATCGCCGGCGACGGCATCCTGCATGACCTCGTCTTCGAAAACGACCGGGCCGCGGTCCCCGAACTGATCCCCTGGCAGGCAGTCTGGGACGGCGGCCGGAACAACGAGGCCCCGGACCGCCGGACCGGTCCGCGTCTGCGCTGCAACGCGGAGGGGGTCAGCGTCTCCATCACGGCGGCCGAGGGCGGAACCGTCGCGTTCCTCGACTTCGACCATCCCGATATCCGCGTTCTGATGCGGCTCGAACTGGCGGAACGGCATCTCGACCTGATCCCCTACCGCGTGACCAACCGGCGGGAGGACCGGCTCTGCGGCCTGGAGGTTCCCGCGGCGGCCTACCACCCCGTGTCCGACAACTGCGAATACGTCGGCGTCGCCTGGGGCGGACTGGCCCTTCGGGCCGCGACCCTGCGTCAGGGCGCCTCCTATAAATCGGAGTGCCCGCAGGCCACCCACGACCTGGCCCTGATGCTTGACCGACCGCTGAGCCTGGCCACGTTCTCGGTGCAGCCTCTGGCCCAGGTCCCGTTCCGCCGGACGCGGTTCGGTCCGGTCGGAGACCGGGCCGCCGAGAAAGGGTGGAGCGGCCTGAGCCATGAGGTCGCCATGTGGGCGGCCCGGGGACAGACCGAAGCGCTGCCGCCGGTGCGCCTGGCCGTCGGCGCCGACGCGGCCGATATCTTCGACGCGTACCGCGAAGCCAACGGGATGAACGCCTGGCCGGATCTGCGCGACAAGATGGGAAAGAAAACCGACACACTGGCGGCCTGCGTCCACCTGAAATACGACCTGAATCATTTTGCGCAGCTCTTCGAGGGTGACGACGAACTGGCGTTTCTGCGCGAGCTGCCCGAAGGCCCGTACCTGTGGGAAATGGTGTGTTATCACGGCCGCCTCGGCCTTCACGATACCGACTATCCGGACTTCACGACATTCGCCGAGGCGCACGGCGGCGAACGCATGTTCAAGCAGCGTGTCGGCGTGATGAAACACCGCGGCGACCTGGTCAGCGTCTACGCCAATCCGTTCTGGTGGCAAGGCGACAGCGCGGGCATGCGGGCGCTGGGCGGTCCCGAAGCGATCGCCGTCCGCAAGCGCGACGGCAGCCTCTACGACGCGTTCTACGGCAACAAGCACGGTTACTACATCGGCGCCTGGCGGCAACCGGTGCTCGACCAGGAAGTCGCGCGCTTGACCTCGCTGCGCGATGACCAGGGCCTCGATATGGTCTTCCAGGACACGTATGGAACGCGGGGGGAATACGACTTCGCCGCGGACTTCTTCTGGCCGCCCTACGGCTATGCCCAGGCCCTGGTCGAGATGGCCGGGCACTCCAGCGGCGTGCTGCCGGTTTCGGGCGAGGGCGTGGGGCTGGACCGGACGTTCCGCTACCTCACGGCCAGCATGGGGTTTTACCTTACGACCATGAACGGCTCGCGCAGCGTGTTCTACGACAACCAGCACCGTGCCGGCACGACGCGCCAGTGGCCCGTCGGCGCCCTGATCCTGCGCGACAAGGTCGCGTTCTATCCGCACAACCTGGCGGTCGGCATCCTCACCAGCGAGAACCTGAGCTGGGCCGTCGCCGCCGGCATGAACATGCATTACCGGGTGCGGGACGTTCTGGTGGACCCGGACAACGGCGCGAACCGCCTGAAAGCGCTGGTGCATGTGCAGAACACCGTCTGCCGCCCGGTTTTCGGACAGCGCCTGGCCGGCTTCGAGTTTCTGGACCGGCCGTACGAAATCACCCGCACGGCCTATGCCAACGGGTACGCGGTCTATGCTCCGGGTAGCGCCGCCGGTTGCCCGGCGGCGCCCCCACAGATCCG
>JAFGIZ010000172.1 GCA_016929365.1 Lentisphaerota bacterium | reverse complement strand
GGGCGGGTAGAAGATGCCGGTATGGAACAGGCAGGGCAGTGTATGTTCCGCCGCGCGGGCGTAGACGGGAAAGTACTCCGGTTCGCCGTACGGCTTGAGGGGAACGTGGAACTTGAGCGCCGTCATGCCCATGTCAACCAGACGATCGACATCGTCCGGCCGGGCTTCGCCCGGCCGCAGGTAGCCGTAGCCCCAGAAACGGTCGCCGTGGGTCTTGAGCCATTCGGCCAGCCCGGCATGGCCCACGGCCTGCCCGGCGGGCGCGTGCTCCACGAACAGGTCCCGTGCGACCTCGCCCATGGCGATCAGCCCGGTTTTTTCGATGCCAAGCCGGTCCATCGTGCGTAACAGGCGATCGATATAGCCCGTCTCGTTCACCCAGTGATGGTGCATATCCCAGATCATGGCTCGATCCTCACCGCGGCACCCCCGTTACGCGCCGATTCCTCGGCCGCCAGACCGACCAGCACGCTATCGCGCGCAATGGCGAAGCCGGGATAGCCCGGCGTCCCGTTGCGGATAGCCTCGATGAAAGCCGCGTCCTCGTAGAAGACACCGCCGGCGTGGCTGGTGCGGTGCACATCATCGGGCGGCGCTTCGGTTCTGGATTCGTGTGTTTGTCCGTCGACGGACCAGAACTCGAACGCGCTGTGCACGAACGGGTCGACACTTTCCAGGCGCCCCTTGTCGCCCAGTATGCCCAGTTCAAGGGACGGTCCCGCCGGCATGAACATGCACACCATGACCGTTGCCCGGGCCCCGTTGCCGTACTCGATCAGGACGATTCCGTTGTCGATGATGTCCGGCGTCGCGCCGTACAGATCGAAAAGCACGTCCTGGGCGGCGGACGCCATCACCTTTACCGGGCGGGCGCCGGCAAACCAGGTCAGCAGGTCAAAATAGTGGCACATCTTTTCAACGAAGGTCCCGCCCGTGCGGGCCTGATTCAAAATCCAGTTGCCCGGTTTTTCGAGAAACGGGCCGCGGAACTCCTTGCACCAGAGGAGCCGCGGTTGTCCTAGCGCGCCGTCGTCCAGGGTCCGGCGAATGGCCTTGTGAACCGGCAGGTGGCGGCTCTCCAGGCCGACCTGGAACGTCTTGTCATAACCGGCGACCAGGCGTGCAAGCCGGTCCAGTCCGGAGCGGTTGTGGACGATGGGTTTTTCGCACAGGATATGGACCCCGGCCTGCATGGCCGTTTCGATCAATTCCAGGTGCAGATCGTCCGGCGCCGCAATGATCAGCGCGTCCAGGGATGCCGCCTGCAGCAATTCGTTGAGCGAAGCACAATAGACGGCGTCGTTTGTCATGTGCCCCCCGGCCTTCAGCTTTTCCAGGCTGGCTGCATACGGGTCCGCTGCCCCCACGACGCTCGCGCCATCCAGGCGGGCAAGGCACTGGGCATGCGACCGACCCATGCCGCCCGCCCCGGCAATGCCCACACGAACCTGATCCATCGCTCCACCCCGTTCTGATTCAGCGTTTCCGCAGCGACCCGGCGACCCGCGCTTCGTTTTCTTCCGGCTGCCTTGTCCGTGTGCAGGGTCTACTGTTACCTTCGGGCACCAACACGCACACCGTACCATCGAAACCGCCGGTCTTCACGCATCTTCTTCGGGCGTTTGCACCCTTGACCGTGCGGCAGGCATGGCATACGCTTGCGATCCTCATTACCATGAGAAACCGGAGCGAGAACGACAGCATGCAGGCCGCACCGCGTGATGCCGCCATTCCCGGAATAGGCCCGGTACCGCCGGACAGCGGTATGCGGGTACTGGAATGCTGCAGCGACGGAGTCACGACGGCGGGCCGGGAGGGGGTCGTCCGCATCCTGGCGACCGGCGACGGGAAGGTGGAGTTCATTATCTACCCCGACCGGGCCGTGGCCTATGTGAGATCGGCCATGGGCTATCCCGCCTATTATCCCGTGCAACCCCTTGCCGTCGAGCGGCCGGTGGACGCGGTGCTGATGGACCTGGACGGCACCACGGTACGCAGCGAGTCCTTCTGGATCTGGATCATCGAACAGACCACGGCCAGCCTGCTCGACAACCCGGATTTTGAGCTTGAAGAAGCCGATATCCCGTATGTCTCGGGACATTCCGTCTCGGAGCATTTGAAGTATTGCATCCAGAAGTACTGTCCCGACAAGACGGTCGAGGAGGCGCGCCTTTACTATTTTGAACACACCCACCGCGAGCTGGAGGCCATCATGCAGGGCGGGGGACGGCAGGACGCCTTCACGCCCGCGCCGGGTATCAAGGAGTTCCTGCTGGAACTCAAAGCGCGCAAGGTCAAGCTGGGTCTGGTCACCAGCGGGCTCTACGAGAAGGCCTGGCCGGAGATCCTGTCGGCGTTCCGGACGCTGGACCTGGGCGATCCGAAGGACTTTTACGACGCGATCATCACGGCGGGGTTTCCGCTGCGCCAGGGGGAGCCGGGCACGCTGGGCGAGCTGTCCCCCAAGCCGCACCCGTGGCTGTACGCCGAGGTAGCCCGCGTCGGGCTGGGGATCGACCCGGCCCGGCGCCATCACGTCATCGGCATTGAAGACAGCGGAGCGGGGATCGCGTCGATCGTGCTGGCGGGCTTCTGTGCCTACGGGATCGGCGGCGGCAATATCCTCGAAAGCGGCACCCGCGCCTTGTGCCGGGCATACGTTGAGGACTTCGCGTCCATGTTGAAGGCCGTCGAAAAGCCGTAAAACGGGGAAGGCGTCGTCATGAAACCGACCGTGCATATCGTTTCGTACACGCACTGGGACCGCGAGTTCCGGTGGGAGTTCGAGCAGACGCGCATGAAGCTGGTGGACTGTGTCGACCGCCTGCTGGACATCATGACCTCCAACCCCGATTTCAAGTCTTTCCACATGGACGGCCAGGTCGGGCTGCTTGACGACTACCTGGAAATCCGGCCGGAGAAGGAGGAGGTTATCCGCGCATTGGTCGCACAGGGCCGCCTGGAGATCGGCCCGTGGTACACGCTGCCCGACTGCGCTACGCTGCACGGCGAATCGGTCCTTCGCAACCTGCAGTACGGCGTGAAGGTCTCCAGAGGCTACGGCAGCGTGCTGCTGTGCGGGTACAACGTTTTTTCGTTCGGCCAGATTGCGCAGCTTCCGCAGATTTACAGCCATTTTGGCATCGACACGATCATCTTCTACAAAAGTATGAATCCGAAACGCTCGGCCCTGCCGGAATTCATCTGGGCGGCGCCCGACGGCACGCAGGCCTACGCTTCCCGGCTGGGACCGGAAGCGCGCTGGAACTACTTTTTCGCGGCGCACGTGCCCATCGTGTACGACATGGACCCGTGGCACCGCGACTGGCGTTACGAATACGGAACGCAGGGGAAGGTCGTACACACGGCCGATCCGGAAGGCTACGCCTTTTTCCACGAGATTCTCGACCCCGAGACGTCGTATCACAAGGAGAACCTGCAACGGGGCTTCGAGCGCTGCCTGGAGACGGTCAAGGGCACGGCCGCGCCCGAGACGCTCCTGTTCTTTGACGGAACGGACTTCACCGAGCCGCATCCGCTGACGCCGGAGATCATTGCCGGACTGCGGGAACTGTTCAGCGACCGCTACACGATCCGGCACAGCCGGCTGGGCGTCTACCTCGAGGAATTGAAGGCCGTGCTGGCGTCGCGCCGCGACCGGCTCGAGGTCGTGACCGGCCCCATGCGCGACGGCCCCGTCGGCGCCGTGCACAGCGACGTACTGACCATGCATCCCGAACTGAAGCTGGCCAACGCGTCGGTCGAGAACCGGCTGGTCCGTTACGCGGAGCCGCTCTCCGCGGCCGCCTGGGCCATGGGCATCGGCGGTTACCCGCGGACGTACCTCGACCGGGCCTGGAAGCTGCTGTTTCAGAGTCATCCCCACGATTCGATTCACGGGCTGGGGCCGCGCGAGCTGGGCGAGGGCGGATTGGCGCGCATTCGTCAGGCCGGCGAAATCGCCAAGGCCGTGGAGCGCAGGGCGGTCAGCATGCTTGCCAAAGAGATCGATACGTCCGCAAGCCCCGGGACGGAGGTTTTCCTGGCGGTTTTCAATACGGCGCCGTTCGCCCGCCGCGAGATCGTCGAGGCGTGGATCGACGTGCCGGCCAAGGTCGCGCTCGACGCGCTGCGCATTACAACGCTTGACGGCGCGCCCTGCGGCATCCAGGAGGTGCAGCGGGAGTCCATGCGCGCGGGAATCTACCATCCGCGCAACCGCAACATGCCGTTCTACTG
>JAFGIZ010000171.1 GCA_016929365.1 Lentisphaerota bacterium | reverse complement strand
TCGTGCTGATCGACTGTCCGCCGGCGCTCGGCATCCTCACCATGAACGCGCTGACCGCCGCCGACTACCTGATCGTGCCGATCCAGTGCGAGTACTACGCCCTGGAAGGGCTGAGCGTCATCGTGCGCATCGTGCAACAGCTGCGCGACAGCGGGGCGAACCCGCGGATCGGCCTGGAGGGGATCCTGTTGACCATGTACGACGGCCGCACGAAGCTGTCGGAACAGGTGCTCAAGGAAGTGCGCGGGCATTTCGGCAAAACCGTCTACCGCACCGTGATCCCCCGCAACGTCCGCCTGAGCGAAGCGCCCAGCCACGGGCTGCCGGTCATTCATTACGACCGTTTCTCGCGGGGCGCCCGCGCGTACCGGGCCTTTGCGCGCGAGTTCCTCAGGCGCATGAAAAAGCGGTAAGCCGGGGCGCGTTTCAGCCGGCCCGCTGCTTCCGGATCCGCTTCAAGCGGCCGGCGTGCGCAACTTTCTGCACGGCCGACATGCGGTCCACCAGCAGCACCCCGCGCAGGTGATCCAGCTCGTGCTGGATCGCGCGGGCCAGCAGACCCCGCGCGCGCACCGTGCGCCGCCGGTTTTCCAGGTCGGTGTACACCGCCTCGACTTCCATGGCGCGCGTGATCTGGACATACAGCTCCGGAAAACTCAGGCAGCCTTCCGGCGAGCTCTGTTCGCCGGAGGAGGCCGTGATCTCCGGGTTGATCATGACCAGCGGCATGGGCACGTCCGGATTCTCCGGCGGCTCGCCGTTCGGGCCGGGCGCGGCGGGAACGTCCACGACGAACATCGCCTCGTCGCGGCCTACCTGTTCGGCGGCCAGGCCCACGCCCTCGGCGGCGTACATCGTGGCCAGCATGTCCCGCGCCGCCTCGCGAATGCCGTCGTCGACCTCGCCGACCGGCCGCGCCCGGCGGCGCAACGCGTCTTCACCGTACGTCAAAATCCGATAGGTCAAACCCGCTCTCCTTGATCCAGTCCTTGAGGTGCCGCTTCACCTGCTGGACCATCTCCTGGTCCGAGATCGCCGTCGTACGCCGGCCCTTGTACTGATCCATGATCCACTGGTGAATGCGGCGCACGCCGGGATGGTCCTTGGTCAGCGGTTCGCCGGCCCCCCGCCCGATCTTGCCGTGGACCCACATGACAATCCCCGCCAGACCGCTCTTGTCCGTAACCGCTACCGATACCGGCCGCTTGAGCAGCTTCTCGGTGTCGAAGACGTTGTAAATTTCTTCGTTCTTCATCAGCCCGTCGGCATGGATGCCGGCGCGCGTCACGTTGAAATCACGGCCCACGAGCGGAGAGTGCGCGGCTATCGGCGAATGCAATTCCTTCTCGAAGTACCGCGCGATGTCCGTGATGACGCGGGTGTTGATCCCCCGCTTATGGCCGCGCAGCTGCAGGTAGCTCATGATCAGGCCTTCCAGCGGCGGGTTGCCCGTGCGCTCGCCGATCCCCAGCATGGTGCCGTTCGCGGCGCTGCAGCCGTAGAGCCAGGCCGTCACCGCGTTGGCCGTCACCAGATGCAGGTCGTTGTGCCCGTGCCATTCCATCCATTCGCTGGGCACCCCGGCGTAGTACGCCAGGCCGTAGATCAAACCCGGCACCGAACGCGGCATGGCAACCCCGGGATACGGCACGCCCAGGCCGAGCGTGTCGCAGGCCCGGATCTTGATCGTCTGCCTGCTTTCCCGCGCCAGTTCCATCAAGGCGTGGGCAAACGGCACGACAAACCCGTAAAAATCGGCCCGCGTAATGTCCTCGAAATGACAGCGCGGCGTAATGCCCAGCTCCAGCGCCTGCCCTACGACCCGCAGGTAATCGTCCATGGCCTGCTGGCGCGTTTTTTTCAGCTTCAGGAAAATGTGGTAGTCCGAACAGGAGGTCAGGATGCCCGTTTCCTTGAGCCCCATGGATTTGGCCAGCTCCATGTCCTTCTTGTGCGCCCGGATCCACCCGGTCACTTCCGGGTACCGGTAGCCCAGTTCCTGGACCTTTTCCACGGCCTCCTGGTCCTTCCGGGTGTACAGGAAGAACTCCGCCTGCCGGATCACGCCCGCACGGCCGCCCAGCCGGTACATCATCTTGTACAGGTCGACCACTTCCTTGACGGAATACGGCGGCATCGACTGCTGGCCGTCCCGGAACGTGGTGTCCGTAATCCAGATCTCGGACGGCATCCGCATGGGCACCAGGCGGTGGTTGAACCCCAGGCGCGGCGCTTCGCCGTAGGGGAAAATGTCCCGGAACAGGTTGGGTTCCGTCGGATCCTCCAGATGCACCGTGTAGGAATCCGCATCAAAAGTATTATAACCCCGATTAAACTTAAGCTTTCCCATAATGGCTCCCGATTTCCGTTATGCTACACGACTGCGCCCCCAGCGCAACCAAAGAAAGCGACACCGGGAGCCGTCCATGCTACAGTCAAGGCTCACGAAAGGATAACCTGATGCGCGCCGCCGCCCGGATTGCCCCGTTTCTGTTGCTCGCCGGTCTTGCCGTGCCCGCCGGCGCCGACCCGGCGGCGGAGGAGGCCCCGCCCGCCGTCCTGCGCGGGCGCGCGGAAACACTGAAGG
>JAFGIZ010000170.1 GCA_016929365.1 Lentisphaerota bacterium | reverse complement strand
GTCCGTGCTGCCGTTGTCCGCGACCACAATTTCCGCCTGCAACGACGCCTCGGCAATCACGCGCTTGATCTTGCCGATGCACGTCCCCAGCGTATCCGCCTCGTTCAAACACGGCAGGACAATAGACAGTTCGATCGCGTCGTTACCGGATATGTTCATGCTCTGCCTCCAGCGCCACAAGAGTACCCCGCCCGAACCCGACAATCAAGCCCGGGACGGCCGACACGGAGGTCGCCCCTCCGCAACAAGCACCTCGCCCCCCACACTCCCATCCTTCTCAAACCGGCATTGCCTTTTACCCCGTTTCCTAACAAAATGCACCCGTGCATCCAACTGGCAAGCCAACCGCAACCGAGTCCCCGCCCGACTGGGCCGCCGCCCGGCGCCTGATCGGCCCCGGTCGGCTCAGCATCGTCATGCCGGCCTACCGCCTCGGCCACGCCATCGCCGCCAATCTTGAACATGTGCGCACCGTCTTCACGGGACATTTACCCTTCGAGATCATCCCCGTCGACGACGGCAGCGACGACAACACGCGCCACGAAATCGAACGCACCGCCGCGCGTTATCCCGAAATTCTCCCCGTTTATATCCCCGAAAACGCCGGCAAGGGCGCCGCGCTGCGACGCGGCTTCGAGGCCGCCCGCGGCAACTTTGTTCTCCTCCTGGACGCCGATCTCGACCTCCCGCCCGAACAGGCGGCGGATTTCTTCGCCGTCATGGAACGCGAACAGGCCGACGTCGTCATCGGCTCCAAGATGCATCCCGAATCCAGGCTGTCGTATCCCTGGCACCGCCGCGTGATGAGCCGCCTGTACTACGGGCTCGTCAAGTGCCTCATCGGGCTGCCCGTCCACGACACGCAGACCGGGATCAAGCTCTTCACCCGCGAAGCGCTCGGCTACGCGGTTCAGCGTATGCTGGTCAAACGCTTCGCCTTCGACCTCGAGCTCCTGGCCATTATCCACAACAAGGGCTTCGCCGTCGCCGAAGCCCCGGTCACCCTGCATTTCCGCGCCGGCTTCGGCTGCATGCACCCCCGCGCCGTGCGCCAGGTCATGCAGGATACCCTCGCGATTTTCTACCGGACCCGCATCCTGCACTACTACCGCTCTCTCTGGGAATTGCGCCTGCCCGAACCGCCGCCCCTCGTCTCCATCGTGATCCCCTGCACACGGCCCGGCCCCCGGCTCGCTGAATGCCTCGACGGGGTCCGGCGCCAGCGCTACGGCAATTACGAAGTGATTCTCCTCCCGGACGCAACCACCGGACGCACGTGGCAAACGCCCCTTCGCGAAATCCCCACCGGTCCCGTACGTAAGGTGAATAAACGCAATGCCGGCATCCGGGCCGCCCGGGGCACATTCATCGCTTTCCTGGATGAAAACGGTTCCCCGGCGGAAGAGTGGCTGGAGCGCGCGCTGGGCTATTTTCCGCACCCCGACATCGCCGCTGTCGGCGGACCGCTTTCCGCGGCGCGGCATGATTCTTTTGCCGCCCGGATCGCGGCGCGTATTGCTACGAACCCCCTGGTTTCCGGAAAATACCGCTACCGCTATACACCCGACCGCGTGCGCACGGTCCGCGATCATCCCCTCGGCAACCTCGTCGTTCGCACCGAAGTCCTGCAGGCCCTCGGCGGGCTCGACGGCAGCGTGCCCTATGGAGACGACGTGCACCTGGGCCTGGAGATCCGGAAGCGCTGGGGCGGGAAAATCGTGTACGACCCCTGGGCCCAGGTCCGGCGGCATGTCGCCCCCTTGTGGCTGCCGCACTTGAGACGCCTCGCGCGACACGCCTTCCGGCGCGGCCGCTTTGCCCGCCTCTATCCCGGCACGCTGCGCAGCTCCATCCACGTCCTGCCTGCCCTGTTTGTCCTTGCGGTTGCCGCCGGCGGCGTGTCGGCCGTGTTTATCCCACCGCTGCGTCCGGTCTACGGGTACGCCCTGGCGATCTACACCTTGCTGGTGCTGCTCGGCAGCGTTCCCTGGGAAAGCCTGCTGCTCCGCTTCCGCCTGCATGCGGCGACGACCCTGATCACCGCCCTGGGCATCATCGCCACGCACGCTGTTTACGGAATCGGTTTCCTGGCCGGCGGCCTCACTCCGCGGGCACCCGCGACCCGTCCGTCGCCCGCTCCTGCGCCTCGTCCCAGTCCGGCTCCGCCGGATTGACCGGTACTGTACCGGCCTCGCCGTCCGGCTCTTCCGGTATCACAAACCGTTTGCAGAAATACATGGTGCGACCCCCTTTCCACCCCGCGCGCGGCACCAGGGCGCCCTTGCGGGCCTGCATGCCTACGTAGGCGTTGGGCATAAAGACCCAGTACTCGATCCACGGCGGACCGTCGCGCCCGCGCGTCTCCTCCCACGCACCGCCCGCCTCCGGATCCGGCGCCGGCCAGCCCGGCGGCTCGTCCCGCGCCGCGGGCCACGTGCCGTCCGTCATGATTTCCCGCGTATGCGTGCGGAGCGTGAGCCGGCACCAGGGCTTCACCCGCGTAGCGGTGACCTTCGCGGCCAGTGTATGTTCTCCGGGCGCAATCCCCACACGCGCCACGTTCAAGACCAGCGGGTTGTCGCCGCTAAGCACCGGTTCTCCGTCGAGAAACACGTCGCAGGTCCCGTTCACGTGCGCACCCAGCAGCGCGTTGGTCGGCGCCTCGTGAAACCACAAGAGGTCGGCGGCCTGCCGTGCACACTCCGCCGCCCCCTCGTCCGCAACAGCCCGGTAGCCCGCCGCCACGGCGTCGAACCCCTCGAGGCGCTCCCGGTAGGCCAGGCTGCGCAACGCGAGCAGCCCGGCCTCCGGGGCGTCTGAAAACCGCTCCGTGTAGACCCCGCACCGCTCAATGGCCTCCTCGATCAGCCCGGCCCGCTCCAGCTCGAACAGCTCGCACATCGTTGCCGCGCGGGCCACCTTGTTGGGCGGCGGCCGGCGCCGGTCCGGCGGCGGGAGCTGCGTGCCCGCCGGAACGGGCCGGTCCTGGTACCAATAGGCCACGCCGGACATGTAGCCCCGCGACCGGTTGGCGTCGCCGAACTCGAAGGTCATCGTAAACTGCTTGTCGAAACCGACCCGGTCCGGCAGATGAAAGCGGTACTGCGCGGTCTGCATCCCCGCCTTCTCCACCAGCCCGCACAACGGCCATGCATAGAGCCCGTAGTAATACCAGCCGCCGTTAAAGTAATCTTCCAATCCCGTTCCGTGCAGCGTACTGCCGTCCGCCCCGTCCACCCGGATCACCTCGTCCCCTTCCAGCATGTTCCAAGTCCCGTCCATGCCGTGCGCCAGCAGGTAACAGCCGACGTAATGCCCCCTGCCCTCGGCGTGCAGCAGCCGGAAGGGAACCCCGCTGCTCATGCTCTGGGTCCAGGCCGCATGAAAATACCGATCGCTCGCGCCGGCCCCGGGTTCAACGGCCACGGCGCACCGCAACAGCACAGGGAACGCCTCGTCGTTCCTAACCGTTATCCGCGCGCTTTTCCGGAACGGCATCGGGAACCGGCAGACGAAACCGTCCTCCCGGCTCTCCAGCGGCAAGGCGGCAAACCGCCGCTTGTGCAGCCCATTGCAGAAAAAGTCGCCAAGCGGCGTCTCCACGCTCGGCGCGCCGGCGCCGTCCCAGAACATGCGCAACACCAGTCCCCGCAACATCCGGGCGCGCTCCCACGCCGTCCGCGGCCCTTCCCCTTCGGCCGCAACGGCCAACCGCGTGATCGTGCCGGCCCCGGTCTGCGCAAAAAGCTCAGCCTCGCCGCCGGGTTCGAGCCGTGTCTCCTCTCCCTCCGCCGTAAAAGCGCTTCCTCCGGGAATCCCGCTGCGGCTCAGCCAGACCGAGCGAACCGCTTCGACCGTCCCCGTCGGAATCCCACCCGGCTGCTCGGGAAAGGATTCCACCGCGACACCCCGCGGATAGCGGGCATAGTTGACGTGGTAAAACTGCATCCATTGCGGCTGAAGCTCGGGCATACGAACGGCAATCCGCAATGATTTCTCATACGGCAATCCCACGTAGTTATGCCGCGCTCCGCTGTTCAACATGGCCAGCGGAGACAGGAAGGGTTCCGTGCCGCTGAACAGATCATGCGTACTCAGCGAGAGGCGCGGCGTCGATTCACCATCGAAAAACAACAGCCAGGCGTCCCCTTTTACGCTGGTCTGCCAGATCCGCGTTACGCAGCCCGGCCCCTCCAACGACGCCAGCTCGACGAGTCCTTCCGCGTCGCGCCG
>JAFGIZ010000169.1 GCA_016929365.1 Lentisphaerota bacterium | reverse complement strand
GTCGCGTGCCCGTACTTGAAGGCATGCAACGCCTTGCGCAGGGAAGTCCGGAAACGCACTGCCGAACGCGCGGCTTCAAAACGCGGCGGTCGCCGCGCGCAAGTCGCGCAGGTATACGCCTTATCGATGCGCCCCTCCGCCGGATTTCCGCACACGGCGCAGAGCGGCGGCCGGATGAAGAAGGCTTCCGCCAGGCAGTTCCAGCACAGGGTGTGACCTCCCCGCCCGACGGTCCGGCCGCACACCACACAATTCCGCGGATAAACCAGGTCCAGAAGGTTCCGCCAGACGTCCATCAGAAATAGCGGCCGATAAGGGGCGCCAGAGCCCGTTTACGGTCCCCGGGAATTGCATCGGGCGCCGTCAGCACGGCATGCCGCAAGGCGGCCCCGCACCCGCACGAGCGCTTTTCGGGAATCCGCACCGCCGCGCGCAGCAGGATGTCCCGGGCCAGCGCGGTATTGGCCTCCAGGTGCGCGATCACCTGCTCCACCGTCACGGCCGCCTCGCTCTCGTGCCAGCAGTCGTAATCCGTCACCATCGCCAGCGCCTGGTAGCACAGTTCCGCCTCGCGGCAGAGCTTGGCCTCCGCCAGGCTCGTCATGCCGATCACGTCGAAGCCCAGCTTGCGGTACGTCAACGACTCGGCCTTTGTCGAGAAGGCGGGCCCTTCCATGTTGACATAGGTGCCCCCCTCGTTGACGCGCACACTACAGTCCTGCCGTGCGGCCACCGTCTCCCGGGCGGCCTCGGCCAGAACCTGCCGCAGCACCGGACAGGCCGGCTCGCCGAAAGCAATATGCGCCACGATCCCGTTCCCGAAGAACGTGTGTGAGGCCGGCGTCTTCGTACGGTCGAAATATTGGTCCGGCAGCACAATGTCCCGCGGACGCAGCGCTTCTTTCAGGCTGCCCACCGCGCTGATCGATATGACGGCATCCGCACCGAGCAGTTTCAGCGCAAAGATATTGGCCCGGTGATTGATTTCCGAGGGCATAAGACGATGGCCCTTCCCGTGGCGCGGAAGAAAGCACACATCCCGCCCTCCCAGGCGGCCGCACACGATCATGTCGGACGGGCGTCCGAAGGGCGTATCCACCTCTTGTTCCCGGACCTGCTCCAGCGCGTCCCAATCATAAAGGCCGCTGCCGCCGATAAGCCCCAGCTTCATACACGCGCTCCTTGTTTTCCGCGGTTATGTTCTCGATTTCGAAGCATCGGCCACCCGCCCCCTCCCTGTCAAGGCCGGCTCATTCCGCATAGAAGGGGTAACGCGTCCGGTCCGCACCCGGGCCGCCGTGCTTCCACCGCTTGTACATCCAGAGCCAGTCCCCGGGATGCTTTCGCACCACGGTTTCGAGCATGGCGGCCAGTTTCTGGACATGTGTTCGGTCGGCCGTTCCGGACGCGGGCGGCGGTTCGAGCGGCAGGGCAAAAATACGATACCCCGGCCCCGACGGCAGACACCAGGCAAACAGCAACGGGGCGCCGGTACGGCGTGCCAAGGCCGCCGGGGCCTTGGTCACGGGCGCCGGAAGGCCGAAGAAGTCAACAAAGACACCGCCCTTGCGCGGTTCCACGTTCTGGTCGATCAGCAGCGCGACGCCCTGCCCCTCCTGCAGCGCCCTCAGCAACGCCCGCAAGGCCCCGCGCCGCGGCACGATGCGCTGGCCCGTAGAGCGCCGCGCCCGGGTCAGCAGCCAGTCCGCCGCCCTGTTCTTGACCGGTGCGGCAACGCTCAGACTCGGCTTGCCGCGCAAGGCCGCGGCCTGCCCCATCACCTCCCAGTTGCCGATATGCCCCGTCACTACAATGATCGCCCCGCCCTCGAAATAGGGCTCAAAAGACGGATCGATACCAACGTACCGCTCCAGGCGCGATGCCGTTCGGAACGCAAACCAGAACACATCCAGAAGGGTCCGGGCGAAGGTTACAAAAGAAGCCCGCGCCAGGCGCACTTTCTCGTCCGCCCCAAGGCGCGCTCCGAAGGCCACGTCCAAATTGGCCAGTGCCACGCGCCGCAACCGCGGGGCCAGTCGAAAAGCCGCCCCGCCGCTCCAGCGCGCCAGCGCCGTTACCCCGCGGCGCGGCAGCCAGGGAATCACCGCACAACCCAGGCCCAGCAGCAGCCACTCCGCCGGGCGGCGGACGGTGCGGCGCCAGCGGCGCATGCAACCCTTCATGGCTGACCCCTCATGATCCTGCTCGCAGGACGGGTGGGCCGTGCCGGAATCGAACCGGCGACCCGTACATTAAAAGTGTACTGCTCTGCCGACTGAGCTAACGGCCCACGTTGACGCGCTTGCGCCTGCCGTGTACGGATACCCTTCCGCCCGGAGGGAACGTAAGCACCATACCACCGCCCCCTCCGGAAATCAAGTCGTGCGGCGGCGCCGGCGCGACCGGCGGCGCGACGACGACTTATTGCGCTTCAGGCGTTTCAAGGCATTCGCCGCGGCATTGGCCTCGGCGTCCTGCTTGTTCGGTCCCCGCCCCGTGATCCGGTGCTTCTCCGGCAAATGCACCTCCACCACGAACGTCCCGTTGTGAGCCGAACCCTCCCGGCGCGCGACACGGTATTGAGGGCTCTTCTTCCAGCGGCGCTGCGCGTATTCCTGCAGCTCGCCCTTGGGATTCCCGTCCCACACATTACCGCTTAGATTGTCGATTTCGGGCACGAAAACGCGTTTAAAAATCTTTTCAATCGCCTTTACGCCCCCATCCAAATACGCGGCGCCCAGCACCGCTTCCAGGGCATCCGCGAGGTTCGAGGCTCGCTGGCGTCCGCCGGACTTATGTTCCCCCTTGCCGATCTTGAGGTATTCGCCCATCGCAATACGCCCCGCGATCTCCGCCAGCGCCTTGCCGCTCGTCGTCTGGCTGCGCAGCGCGGTGAGGAACCCCTCGTCCCGGTCCTCGTGCTGGTCAAAAAGATACGCCGCGGTCACAAAACCCAGTACGGCATCGCCGAGGAATTCCAGCCGCTGGTTGTCGTTGGTTATCTCCGGATTCTCGAATCGGTACGAACGGTGCATCAGGGCGCGTTCCAGCAGTTCGCGCTTCCGGAAACGATACCCCAGGGCCCGCTCCAGGACCTTGTAGGGATTTTTTCTACCTATGGGCATGACATGTTCTCCCGTGTCGACCGGTACGTATACCGGAGCAACGGCACCCAGATCAATCGAATTAGTGGCGCGGGTGATAGCGCGCGTGAATGGCCCGCAGCCGGCCCTGGTCAACGTGCGTATAGATCTGCGTTGTGGCGATGTCCGCGTGCCCGAGCATCTCCTGGATCACGCGCAGGGGCGCTCCGTTTGCCAGTAAATGGCTCGCAAAGGAATGCCGCAGCGTATGCGGCGAAACCGGCTTCTCGATGCCCGCACGGCGCGCATAGCCTTTCACGAGCTTCCACAACCCCTGGCGCGAAAACGGCTTGCCGCGATACGTAAGGAAGAGGCTGGCGCTTGCCGGCCGGCCGGGGCGCAGAAACGCCGGACGCGCCTCTTCCACGTAACGCCGCAGGGCGCCCGCCGCCCGGCTCCCGAACGGCACCACCCGCACCCGCTGCCCCTTCCCCCGCGCCCGCAGATAACCGTCCTCAAAATGGATGTCGTTCAGGCGCAGATCCGCCGCCTCGCTGACCCGCAGACCGCTGGCGTACATCAACTCCAGGACGGCGCGATCCCGCACCGCCAGCCGCCCGTCGCCGGCCGGGGCCGCGAGCAGGCGTTCGACTTCGCGCAGTGAAAGCCAGCCGGGCAGCGTTTTCCACAGGCGCGGGGAGTCCATCGCCTCCGTGGCGTCCGTATCCAGCAGCCCTTCCTGCTGGAGGTAGCGGAAAAAAACGCGCACCGCCACGAGACGGCGCGAGAGCGACCGAACGCTCAACCCGCGGTCCTTCTCGCGGGTCAGGTAATCCAGGATATGGGTTCGCGTGACGGCGTTGAACGACGACAGCCCGTGCGCGGCGAGGTAGCCCGCGAAGCTTTCCAGGTCGGCGCGATAGGCCTCCCGCGTATTGCCGCTCAGCCCGCGCTCCAGGGACACGTAATCGAGAAACTGCCCCACCAACGCGTTCATGGAACGCCTTAACGCTTGGCCGGCACGTCGTTGGCCGTAAACCCCGACTCCGCCACGACAAATTCGATGTTCTTCAGGGAAAGCCGTATGCTGTCGTACGGCACCGTGATCGTGTGTTCGGCCAGGTCGATTTCCAGCTTGTTCGCCATCACGCCCGGTACCGCGGACAATTCGGCTTCAATCAAGGCGGCGTCCTCCGCATTCGTCATGTCGGGTGCGTAGATCCGCGCCGTGCGAATATCTTCCCGGCGGCACGACAGGCACAGCACGGCCGTCAGGCCCACCACATACATCATTCTCAGCTTCATGACCCGGAGCATAGCCCGGTCCGCGCGACAAGTACAGACCATCTTTGCCGTTTGACAAATCAGCGGCCAGGGCCGAGGATCAGTTACTCGCTTATTGCATCGCGCCGGAAAGGATAACGACATGCGCAGTGATCAGATCAAGAAGGGGTGGGCCCGCGCGCCCCACCGCAGTCTTTTGAGGGCAACCGGATTGACCGGCGATGATTTCGGCAAGCCGTTTATCGGCGTCTGCAACTCTTTTACGGAATGCATTCCCGGCCACGTTCACCTTGACCAGGTCGCGAAGCTTATCAAGAAAACCATCCGGCAGGCCGGCGGCGTGCCCATTGAATTCAACACCATCGGCATCTGCGACGGGATTGCCATGGGGCATACCGGCATGAAGTACTCTCTGCCCAGCCGGGAACTTATTGCCGACAGCGTGGAGTCCGTCGTTCGGGCCCATTGCTTCGACGCGTTGATCTGCATTCCCAATTGCGACAAGATCGTGCCCGGCATGCTGATGGGTGCGCTGCGCTGCAATATCCCCACCATCGTGGTCAGCGGCGGTCCGATGGAGGCCGGCCATACGCCGGACGGCCGGGTGGTCGACCTGATCAGCGTGTTCGAGGGCGTTGCCGAACATAAACGCGGTGCGATCGACGACGCACAACTTGAAACATTGGAAGGCTGTGCCTGCCCGTCCTGCGGCTCGTGCTCCGGGATGTTTACGGCCAACTCGATGAACTGCGCCTGCGAAGCGCTGGGCATCGCCCTGCCGGGTAACGGAACGATCCTGGCCACGGATAAGCGTCGGCGCTCGCTGTACCGGAAGGCTGCCCGCCGGATCGTCGACATGGCCCTTGCCGGAGGCCCGGTTCCCCGCGATATCGTGACCGTACAAGCCATGGACAATGCCTTTGCCCTGGACATGGCGATGGGCGGCAGCACCAACACCGTCCTTCACCTGCCCGCCATTGCGCACGAGGCCGGCTTTGCCTACGACCTGGACCGTATCAACCGTATTTCCGAACGCTGTCCCAATATCTGCAAGGTTGCGCCGTCGTCGTCCTACCACGTTGAAGACGTGGACCGCGCCGGGGGGGTCAGCGCCATCCTCAAGGAAATTGCCGGGGTGCACGGCGTCCTGCACGGGAAATGCCTTACGGTGACGGGTCGCAGCCTGGCGCGCAATATCGGCCGCGCGCGCATCCGCGACACGGCCGTCATTCATCCCCTGGAAAACGCCTACAGTCCGGACGGCGGCCTGACCATTCTCCGCGGCAACCTGGCGCCCGACGGCGCCGTGGTCAAAAAGGCGGGTGTCGCCGCAAGCATGCTCACGTTTGAGGGTAAGGCCATCATTTTTGACTCCCAGGAGGAAGCCTGCGACGGCATTCTGAACGGCCGGGTGAAAGCCGGCCACGTCGTGGTCATCCGTTACGAGGGCCCGAAGGGCGGCCCGGGCATGCAGGAAATGCTCGCGCCGACATCGTACGTCATGGGCCAGGGGCTCGGCGAAAGCGTGGCGCTCATTACCGACGGCCGTTTTTCCGGCGGAACCCGCGGGGCCTGCATCGGCCACGTTTCCCCGGAGGCGGCGGAAGGGGGCCCCATCGGCCTGCTGGAAGACGGCGACATTATCCGGATCGATATTCCGGGCCGCCGTCTCGAGGTCGCGCTCCCCGAAGCGGCGCTAAAGGAACGCCGCGAACGCCTCCCTCCGTTCACGCCAAAAATTACGGAGGGCTGGCTCGGCCGCTACGCGCGCCTCGTCCAGAACGCGGCCACCGGTGCGGTCATGGGATAACACGCCCGATGCCGCTCCGCGTCGCCTTCACGACCATCGGCTGCCGCCTGAACCAGGCCGAAACAGCGGCCATGGCGGGCCGCTTCCAAGCCGCCGGCTATACGGTTGTCCCGTCGGGCAATGCATGCGAGGTGCATGTCGTGCACTCCTGTACCGTGACCGCCCGCGCCGAACGCGACTCCCTCCGCGCCGCCCGCCGGGCCGCCCGCCAGCAGCCCCGCCCGCTGGTCGTTGTCGCCGGCTGCGCGGTCGAGGCCGACCCGGAACGCGTTCGCACGGCAACGGGCGCCGACCGCGTCGTCGGCCACGACGGGAAACGGCTTCTCCCCGACGGCTTGCCGCGGGCGCCTGCAGGCGCTCAACATACCCCCGGTATCCCCGTTTTCGCCTCGACACGCGCCCTGGTCAAGATCCAGGACGGTTGCAGCTTCGGTTGCGCCTACTGCATTGTCCCGCGCGTGCGTTCCCGCGTCTGGAGCCGACCCGTACGCGACGTGCTGGAGGAATGCCGCGCCCTGGCGGGCGCCGGGCACCGCGAAATCGTGCTCACGGGGGCGAATCTCGGCACTTTCCGCGACGGCCGGCGCTCGCTCGTCCACCTCCTCGAGGCGATCGAATCCCGCACGCCCGTCGCGCGCATCCGCCTCAGCTCCATCGAGCCGGCAACGGTAGAACGCGAAATTATCGACTACATGGCGGGATCGGAACGGGTCTGCCGTTACCTCCACCTCCCCCTCCAGAGCGGGGACGACAACGTGCTTGCGGCCATGGGACGCCATTATACAGCGGCAGACTATACCGACCGCGCGGCGTATGCAATCGAACGTATTCCCCGGCTCGGCCTGGGCACCGATATCATCACCGGACTGCCGGGCGAAGATGCGGAGGCGTTTAAACGCACCCGCGACCTCGTGGCCGGGCTGCCCTTCAGCAATCTGCACGTCTTTCCCTACAGCCCGCGCCCCGGCACCCGTGCCGCCGCCCTGCAGGCCCCCTCCCCGGCGACGGCGCGCCGGCGTGCGCGTGATCTCGTCGCACTCGGCCGGAAACTCCGCCGCACCTTTGCCGCCCGCGCCGCGGGCCGGCCGGTGACCGTCCTGGTCGAGACCGTCAGCGAAAACGCCGGCTATGGCTGGACCGGCGAATATCTGCGCGCCCGCATACGGCGCCCCGGCCTGCGCGTCAATACCCTCCTGACCCTGACCGTGCCCCGGCACGGCGGCCTGCCGCCGTCACCGGCGGCCGAGGTCCGCCCAGACCGGCCGCACCCGGATCTTATCCTGTAATGCACGCGCCCCCATGCTGTGCGCCTGGGGGTGCATCCGTCTAATGGAAAAGCTTTGCGCCATGCATGGAACTCGGTCTACTTTACCCGGCGGACGGAGGGTTGGCGGACGTTTGCTCTTTCCGTGAGCTACCCCACACGGGTGTGGCGCGAATGGATGATCCTGGATTCAAGGGGTCCGGCACCGCTTCGCCCTTGGCTTGGGAGCAATAGGACGATGAACGACAGGGAAAACCGCCTGCGGGCCGCCCGCTTCGAAAATCCCGAACGCATTCCGATTACTTTCAACGTCAGTGCCGCCTGCTGGGCGCACTATCCGCAGAATGCCCTGCAAGACCTCATGGCCGGGCACCCCCTGATTTTTCCGGGTTTCGAAAAACAGGAAGGCCCTGTGACCCCCGAGTACCCTCCCCACGCACGGGCCGGTGCGCCCTTTACCGACAGCTGGGGCTGCGTCTGGGAAACCGCCGAGAACGGGATCACCGGCACGGTTGTCCGGCATGCCCTGTCGGACTGGTCGCGCTTTGCAGGCTATACGCCCCCCTCGCCCGCACAACAGAACGGCTGGGGCCCGATCGACTGGGAGGCGATCCGAGCACAAATCGCCCAGGACCGCCGGGAAGGGCGCCTCGCCCGAGGCGGCCTGCGTCACGGCCACACCTTCCTGACCCTGATGTACCTCCGGGGTTACGAGAACCTCGTGTTCGATATGTGCGACGAAGACCCCCGTCTGGACGCCCTGATCGACGTGATCGAGCAGTTCAATCTTGGCCTGGTCCGGCGTTGCCTCGACATCGGTGTCGACTGGATGGGCTATCCGGAGGACCTGGGCATGCAGCAAGGCCCCATGTTGAGTCCGGATCAGTTCCGGCGCTATATCAAACCGTCTTACCGCCGGCTTGTCGCACCCGCACGGGACGCCGGGTGCGTCATCCACATGCATTCCGACGGAGATATACGGGCGCTGACGCCCGACCTTCTCGACGTCGGGCTCGATGTCGTCAACCTGCAGGATCTTGTCAACGGCATTGACTGGATCAAGGACAACCTCAAGGGACGCGTCTGCGTGGATCTGGATATTGACCGCCAACGCATAACGCGCTTCGGAACACCTGCGCAGATCGAACGGCATATCCGGCACGCGGTTACGACGCTCGGCAGCGCCCGTGGCGGATTGATGTTGCACCACGGCTTGTATCCGGGTATTCCGCTTGACAACATCGGGGCCTTGATGGATGCCATGGAGTCGTATGCCGGGCATTTTTCGTAAGCCCGGCCCGATCACGAGCGCCCCGAAGCGCCCACGGCAATGCGCGGAGGAATACGATGCAGCCTATGACCTCGCATGAACGTTTTTCCCGCATGTTCGAGCACCGGGAAGCCGATCGCATTCCCATCATTGATCAGCCCTGGGCGGCAACGATCGAACGCTGGCAACGCGAGGGCATGCCTCGGGACATCGACTATGTCGCCTTCTTTGACCTCGACCGCGTTGCCGGGATCGGTTGCGACAACTCACCGCGGTTCGAGACCAGGACCCTGGAAGAAACGGACGATTACCGTGTCTATACGACGCCCTGGGGCGCTACCCTCAAGAACTGGAAGCATGCCGCCTCCACTCCCGAATTCATCGACTTCACCATCAAGGATAGCCGGACCTGGAGGCAGGCCAAAACGCGCATGCGTCCTACCCGGGACCGCGTACGGTGGTCGCACCTGCAGGAGCAGTATCCGGCCTGGCGGAGGGACGGCTGCTGGATCGAGGCCAATTTGTGGTTCGGTTTCGACGTTACGCATTCCTGGATTGTCGGCACCGAACGCTTTCTCTATGCGCTGATCGAAGACCCCGAGTGGTGCCGCGACATGTTTGCCCATGAACTGGAAACCCACCTTGCCCTCTTTGATATGATCTGGGAGGCGGGCTACACGTTCGACAGCGTCCGCTGGCCCGACGACATGGGATACAAGGGCACCCAGTTTTTCTCGGTGGATATGTACCGCGACCTGTTGCAGCCGTACCATCAGCGCGCCATCGAGTGGGCCCACGCGAAGGGCATCAAGGCGCACCTGCACTCCTGCGGCGACGTCAATCCGTTTGTTCCGGAATTCGTGGGGATGGGGCTGGACGCCCTGAACCCGCTCGAGGTCAAGGCCGGCATGGATCCCGTGCACCTCAAGCAAACATTCGGCCGTGACCTCGTCCTCCATGGCGGCATCAACGCCGTCCTCTGGGATCATCCGGAACAGATCAAGGCCGAGATGGAGCGTGTCCTGCCCGTTTTGAAACAGGGGGGCGGCTATATCTTTTCCTCCGACCATTCGGTGCCCTCAAGCGTCAGCCTCGAGGATTTCCGGCATATCATCGAGTGGGCCAAGGCGCTGGGATCGTATTGAACCGGGACGAAAAGCAGCCCGTGTTCCGTCCCGCCGCGGGAAAGCGCGGCCCGACCCATTCCTCAACCCGCCCTTGAAATCCGGCTCCCGATGCGTGATGATCCGGAATGGCGCGAAAACGTCAGATTACTCCCGAAACCGCTGAAACATTGGCCGGTAAGCAACGGGATATATCGGTCTCCGAATTCTTTCTCAAGAACCGCCATTTGCTGGGGTTCGACAATCCGCGCAAGGCGCTTCTGACCACGGTTAAGGAGGCCGTCGACAACGCCTTGGATGCCTGCGAAGAAGCGGGGATCGTGCCGGAAATTGCCGTGGATATCCGGCAGACCGGCGATACCCGTTACCGGGTGTCCGTCACCGACAACGGTCCCGGCATCGTGCGCCGGCAGATTCCTCACATTTTCGCCAAGTTGCTGTACGGCTCCAAGTTCCATCGCCTCCGCATGTCGCGCGGCCAGCAGGGTATCGGCATCAGCGCCGCCGGCATGTACGGCCAGTTGACCACCGGCAACGCCACCCACATCCTGTCCAAGACCGCCCGCGGCAAGGCGCACGAGATACAGGTGCAGATCGATACGCGCAAGAACACGCCTGCCATCCTCCGCGATGAAGCTGTCGACTGGAAACCGTCTTTTCCCAAGCACCAGCCGCCTGCGAAGGCGCGCCGGCGGGGTCGGGCAGCCGCCGCGCGCGTTACGGTATCGCACGGCACCTGTGTCTCGATCGAACTGGAAGCCGCGTACGTGCGGGGCCGCCTGTCGGTGGACGAATACCTCAAACAGTGCGCCATCGTGAACCCGCACCTGCAGATGCATTACCGCATCATACCGCTTTCGAAGGGGGCCGAATCCGCTCCGTCCGGCGGGGACAAGGACGCGGAGACCGCGCCGGCGCCCGGGAATGCGCCGCCCTGGACGTCGTTTCCCCGCGTGAATCAGCACCTGCCCGATGCGCCCCGCGAAATCAAGCCGCATCCTCACGGGGTGGAATTGGGGCTGCTGATGCAGATGCTGAAGGACAGCGACGCGCGCACGCTTCGCGCGGTTTTGCAGCAGGACTTCTCGCGGGTCAGCGCCAATACAGCCCTCGCCGTTTGCGAAAGGGCGGGTCTTAATCCTCGCGCGCGCCCCTCCCGTATCGCCGCCCGCGAAAGCGAAGCCCTGTACAAGGCCCTTAACGAAACGAAGCTCATGCGCCCGCCGACCGACTGTCTTTCGCCCATCGGCGAAGCGCAGATCCTGGCGGGCCTCAAGAAAGAAATACAAGCCGAGTTCTATACG
>JAFGIZ010000168.1 GCA_016929365.1 Lentisphaerota bacterium | reverse complement strand
GAGGTCAAGCGGCTGCTGATCGCGATGCAGCATTCCGACGAGCACAACATCGCCACGCCGGCGAACTGGGAGATCGGCGACGACGTGATCGTGCCGCCGCCGGGTTCGTGCGGCACGGCCAAGGACCGCGTCGAAGGAGCCGGCAAGGATTACGAATGCCTGGACTGGTTCCTCTGCCTGAAGAAGTGTCCGCACGGCAAGTAGCGGGCGGCACCCTGTCGCACGGCGGAACGCGCCACGACGCGCAGCCCGGTTTCGACGAAACCGGGCTGCGCTCTTTTGTTGCCGCTCCGCTGTGAAAAACGTCCCGGCCGCCGGGTTGTCCCCTGTCCCGTTTCCGGTTGCTCGTGACAGAGGCGTGCGTTTAGACCCATAATGCGCGCCTGGTCGTCCAGCGTATGCGTGAACGCTTCATAGCTTTCTTTGCCCGGCGGCATCTGCTCACGAACGCGATATTCTGCATCGTGATCCTGGGCGGCGTGTTTGCCTGGCGCCACACGGGTAAGGAAGAGCTCCCTGCCGTGACGTTCGACTTCGCGCGGGTCAACGTGGCCTATCCGGGTGCGACGGCGGAAGACGTCGAATATTTCGTCACCAAGCCGATCGAGGAAAAAATCCGCGGTCTGGACGGCGTCCACAAGATCACGAGCAGCTCGAGCATCGGGCAGTCGAGCATCTCCGTGGAGCTGGAACAGGGCCTGGACGACGTGGACGCGGTGGTGACGGAGATCCGCAACGAGGTCCTGGACGTCGATCTGCCCGAGGAGGTCATCGACGATCCGACGGTGCGCGTGTTCGAAACGGCCAAGAAGGCTATTCTGGATATTGCGCTGATCCATACGGATTATCCCATTCTGACTATCGAGGGCCGCCACGAGCTGCAGGAGTATGCCCTGGCGCTGGAGAATCAGCTGCTCAGTCTGCCCGAGGTCAACAGCGTTAACCACCGCAACTTTCTGCAGGAAGAAATCCAGGTCAAGGTGTACCCGGACCGTCTGCGGCGCTACGAAATCCCCTTCAACGCGGTCATACGGGAAATCCGGGACAATCATGTCCGCCGGCCCGCGGGCACGCTCGAGACCGAGCGGGAGCCGAAGGTCACATTGCTGTCGGAGCTCAACACCCCGGAGCGGCTGCGCGAGCTGATTATCCAGGGCGGGTTCGAGGGGCAGGTCGTGCGCCTGGGGGACATTGCCGAGATCGGGCGGGGCTTCGAGAAGAACACCACCGTCTCCAAGGTGAACGGATACGAATGCGTGATGTTCAGCGTCGTCAAGAACCCGTCGGCCGGAATTCTCGATGCGCTGGAGGCGGTAAACGATCTGGTTGCGCGTTTCCGGGCCCACAATCTCGATGGCACGCCGGTGCGGCTGGTTCTCCTGGACGACGAGTCCGTCGACGTGCGCAACCGCCTCAACATTATCGCTCTCAACGGCAGCATCGGGTTCGGGCTGATTTTGCTTTCGTTGCTGGTCTTTCTGAACTGGCGGTCCGGCCTGTGGGTGGCTCTGGGGATTCCGTTTACGTTCTGTTTCACGATGATGGCGGCGTCGCTCATGGGGCATACGATCAACGGCATGACGCTGGCCGCGGTGATCATCGTGATGGGCATGGTCGTGGACGACGCGATTGTCGTGGCGGAGAACATCACGCGCCAGATGCACGAGGGGATGGCGCGGTTGCGGGCGGTGGTGGAGGGCACCTCGTTTGTCATGCTGCCGATCGTAGCCAGCATCGTGACCACGTGCGTGGCCTTCGTGCCGTTGTATTTCTTCCAGGCGCGGCATGGACGGCTGATCGAGTTCATTCCCCCGATCATTTTCCTGATGCTGGGCGCCAGCCTGTTCGAGTCGATCGTAATTCTGCCCGGCCACATGAACATGGACGTTGCGCTCCCGTTCCGGAAGCGGCGGCCCTCGAGCGAGCCGTCGCGCATGGGGCACTGGTTCAACCGGGTGGAGCGCGCGTACGGGCGGCGCTTGGAGGCGGCGCTGCGGTATGCGTGGCTGATCCTGCCCCTGTTTCTCGCCGTGCTGGTTGCGGCCGGGGTCTTGGCGGCGCGGAGCATGAAGTACGAGATGTTTCCCAACGAGGAGACGCGCGAGGTGGTGATCATGGGCGAAACGGCGCCCGGCTCGACGCGTTACGAGACGGCCCGCAAGGTCGGCGAGATCGAGGCGCTGGCGGCGCCCTACGTGGGTCGGGAGGTCGTGGGGTTCCGGACGGACATTGCGCGCGGCCGGCGCGGCGGCGCCGTGGAGGAGAACAGTTTCCGCATGATGGTCGAAATCGTGCCGCGGGAAGAACGCGCCCTGTCCGCGGACGCCTTTATCGCGGCGCTCGAGGCGGAGATCCGGAAGCTGGAGGGGTTTTCGGAGCTGCGTTTTCAGAAAAGCCGGTGGGGCCAGTCGTCGGGCAGCCCGATCGAGGTCCTGGTGCAGCAGAACCGCGATCCGGTGCGGCACGAGGTTGCGGCCCGCCTGGCGGAAGCCATGCGGGCGATGCCGGGTCTCAAGAACGTGGAGATCGACGAGGGGCTGCGCGTACCGGAGTACCGCGTCCGGATCAACGGCGAAATGGCGAAGCGGCTCGCGATTTCGCCGGCGGACGTGGCCTCTACGTTCCGCGCGGCCCTGGAGGGCACGGTTCTGTACGAGTTTTCGGACGGCGACCAGGACATCGACGTACGGCTGACCACCGTGGACGCGGCGAAGACGAACATCGAGACGGTCCTGTCGCTGCCCGTGGAGAACGAGCGGAATTATCTGGTGCCGCTGCGGAGCGTGGTGGATGTAGAGCCGCGGACGTCGCCCAACGCGATTTCGCGGGAGGATCTGAAGCGGACCTCCCTGGTGTACGCGGACCTCGATATGGACCATTATCGCACGCCGCTGGAAATCGCGGAACGCCTGGAGTCGGCGGTCTTCCCGGAATTACTGTCGGCGTATCCGACAACCCGTCTGTCGTTCGCGGGGGAGATCCGGGACACGCGCGAAGCCACGCAGGATTTCCGCAACGCGGTTTTGCTGGTGCTGGTCCTGATATACCTGATCCTGGTGGTCCTGTTCGAATCGCTGTGGAAGCCTCTGATCATCATGCTGGCCATTCCCTTCGGGCTGGTGGGCGTGATCCTGGCTTTCCACGCGCACGGCAAGGATGTGTACGGGTTTTACGCGGTGGTCGGCGCCCTCGGCCTGGCGGGAGTGGTTGTCAACGACGCCATCATTATGCTGGTGAAGCTCGACAGCGCGTTCGACCCCTCGCGGCCGCGCGGCGAAATCAACGCGCAGGTGGCGCGCCTGGCCCGGACGCGGTTGCGGGCCGTGGCCCTCACGACGTTGACGACGGTGGCGGGTGTGCTGCCGACGGCATACGGCTGGGCCGGTTATGACGCGATGCTCGCGGAAATGATGCTGGCCTTGACGTGGGGCCTGCTCTTTGCCACGGCGATTACCCTGGTGCTGGTGCCGTGCGTGTACGCCGTGCAGCAACACGCGTATTATGCCTGGAGAAGGGGGGCGCCCGGTGCAGAGGATGCATAACCGCGCAGCCGCTCTTTTCGGGGTCCTGGCGGCCTGCGCGATCCTGCTGGCGGCGGCGCCGGCGCCGGCCGCCTCGAGCAACCGCGTGCTGCGCCTCGACGCCTACATCGCGCTGGCGACGAGCCGGGACACCGAATTCGAGGCGATTCTGATCGACGAATTGACGCTGCAATACCGTAAGGCCTTGCGGCTTCCGGCGCGCGACCTGGTGCTTTCGGTCAAGCAGGAATACGTCTCGCTCAGCGACGGCGGCCGCAACGAAGGGGCCACCGCCGTATCGCTCGGCAAGCTGTTTCCGTATACCGGCACGGACGTGGCCGCCACCTACGCCGTGGAGCCCGCCGCGGACGCGGACCGGGGTTCCCCGGGAAGCGTGTCCTTTTCGCTGGCGCAACCGGTCGCGCGGAACGCGTTCGGCCGGGCGACGCGGCTGCTGGACCGGATCGTGGGCGTGGAGACGAACGTCGCCCGGCATCAGATCGTGGAGGCGTACGAGGACTACCTGGCGTCGGTGATCGTGGCCTATTACGAATGGTGGGAAGCGTACGAGAACCTGGAAATCGGGCGCTCGTCGTACCGCGAGAACATGCGCCTGCTGGACAACATGCTGGAGCGGCAGCAGCAGCAGGTGGCGCTGCCTGTCGACGTCAACAAGACGCGGATCCAGCTGCTCGCCAAGAAGGAGAACCTGGTGGAGCTGACGGACGCGTATTCGAACCGCCTGCAGGTGATCGAACGCATCGTCCGGCACGACGGCCGCTGCGGGCTGCGACCGGAGGCCGGTCCGCCGTTTCCGGTGCCGGAAGCGGCGTTCGACGAGGTGTACGCGCAAGTCCGTGTCGGGAGCCGCACCTTCCGGATCCTCGACCTGCTGGAACGGCGCAGCGCGCTCGACGTGGACCGCGAGGCGGACGACCTGCTGCCCTCCATGAACCTGCTCTTCGCGGCGGAGCTTGCAGGCGAGGACTATGCGCTGGAGGACCTTGAGCGTACCGTGTCGGTGGGGCTGGCCCTGGAATGGCCCCTGCCCGGCGAGGCCGACCGCGCCGAGCAGGAGCTGGCGGAGCTCGCGCTGGCGCAGGCCCGCTTGGCCACGGAGAACACGCATTACCGTTTGTACACGCGGCTGAAGAATCTCTACCTGCAAATCCGGCGCGAGCGGGCCCTGACGGCCATTGCGGACGAGAAACTCGACCTGGCCCGGTCGGTGCTCGAGGACGAGCGCGAGAATTACTCGTTCGGCAAAGTGTCGCTGAACGACTATATTGCCGCCGTGAACGTGCTAGACAACAACCGCTTCAGCCGCGTCCGCCGCGACGCGGCGGAAAAGATTCTGACCATCGAATGGCTGCGCCTGGCCGACCGGCTGATCTCCCGGCGGGACCTGCCGGAGCCGCCCGGGACCGGGCGGTGAGGCGGGTTACGGCGCCGGCGCGGCTGAACCCGGATTGAGACACGATGACGGCGGAGCATGCCTCGAGGCACAATCATATCGACCTGACGCGGGGATCCGTGGCGGGGCATATCTGGCGCATGGCGCCGCCGATGGCGGTGGGCTTCCTGGCGTTGATGACATTCAACCTGGCCGATACCTGGTTCGTGTCGCGACTGGGCACGCAGCCGCTGGCCGCCATGGGGTTCACGTTCCCGGTGGTCATGCTGTTCTATGCCGCCTCGATGGGGGTGGGGCTGGGCACCTCGTCCTGTGTCAGCCGCGCCATCGGCGCGCGGGATCACGACCGCGTGCAGCATCTGGCGACGTACAGCCTGCTGCTGTCGGTGCTGCTCATGTCGCTGCTGGCGGGGGTGGGGGCGTCGATACTGCCGGCGCTCTTGAGCGGGTTGGGCGCGGAAGGGGGCGCGAAAGCGCTGGCGGCGCGGTACTTGGGCGTCTGGTTTCTGTTCGCGCCCGTGGTGACGCTGCCGATGGTCGGCAACAACGCCATCCGGGCGACGGGCGATACCGTGCGTCCGGCGCTTATCATGTGTTCGGCGGCGCTGCTGAACGTGGCGCTGGACCCGCTCCTGATTTTCGGCTGGGGGCCGGTTCCCGCCCTGGGGATTGCCGGCGCGGCGCTGGCGACGGGGCTGGCGCAACTGACAACCGCCGGGTGGGCGATCTGGCTGATGCACCGGAAGTGCCGGCTGCTGACGGGGCGCTGGACGGGCGCGGGCGCGTTGTTGCGGGCCTGGGGCAGCGTCATGCATGTCGCCGTGCCGGCCGCCGCGACCAATCTGCTCTTTCCGGTCACGATGGGCATCGTGACGCGGCTGATCGCGGGGTTCGGGGACGCCGCCGTGGCCGCCACGGCGGCGGGTCAGCGCATCGAGCATTTCGCCTACCTGGTGCCGATGGGCATGGGATCGGCGCTGGTGCCGATTATCGGCCAGAACTGGGGAGCGGGCCGCGTGGACCGCGTGCGGGAGGCCTGGGTCAAGACCAACATCTACGGGGTGCTTTACGCCGTGCTTTGCGCGGTGCTGATGATTCCGCTGGCGCGTCCGCTGGCGCGGTGCTTCAGCCGGGACCCCACGGTGATCCGGCTGATAACGCACTACCTCTGGATCATCCTGACGGGGGCCATCCTGCAGCATTCGCTGGTGCATACGGGCTTTTCGTTCAATGCCATCCGCAAGCCGCTGCATGCGGCCTGTCTGACGTTCTTCCGACTGGTCGTGATGGTGCTGCCGCTCGCCTGGCTGGGTTCCCGGCTCTTCGGGGTGCAGGGGGTGTACGCGGGGCTGGCGACGGCGACGGTGCTCTCGGGGCTGGCGGCGCTGGCATGGTTCCGGCGGATTATCCGGCATGCCGAAGCGGCCGCGGCGCGGGCGGATCAGCGGTTGGCCTGAAAGTGCCGGATATAGCGCTCCATCATCGCTTCCGGAATGTTCGCCGGAAGGTGGTTGCCCGTCGCGAAGATCACGCCTTTGCAGCGTTCGGCCAGCGCGAAGGTGCGGTCCATGTCCGCCTTGACCTTGTCCCACTTGCCGAAGGTCATGTCGCGGCAGTCCACCGCGCTGCCGACGAGGCAGTGTGACTGGCCGAAGCGTTCGACCATCCAGTCGAAATCGTTCATGGGCTCGAAGATAAAGCCGTCCGCGCCGGCCTCGGCGAGGTCGGCCGTGAACTCCATGAAGTTCGCGTCGGAGCAGAAGAGTACTTTCTTGCCGGCCGCATGCAGCGGCTTCCACAGTTCCGCGTAGCGTGGTATCAGGACCTTGCGGTAGATCTCGGGATTCATGAAGGCGCCTTCGGACCACACGAAATCGTCGTGCTGGATGCATACCTCCACGCTGGTCCGGGCCCAGCACTCCATGTGGAACAACGTGCGGCGGAAAAAGCTGTCCAGGACGGGCTCCATGCGGTCCGGCTCGGCGAGCGAGAGCAGGAACATGTCCCAGCCGAAGGCCTGGATCGCGCCGGAGACGAGGGTCTTGTAGTAGCCGCCGGTAATGAGCTGGTTGGGCAGCTCGGCGCGGCGGGCGTTCAGGAGTTCTTCGTAGGCGCGGATCTGTTCGTCGCGGTCCGGCAGTCCGTATTCCTTGACGGCATCGAAGGCCCAGACCTCTTCCGGTTCGGTAAAGGGGCAGGCCGCCGCCTCGCGGTGGTCGCCGGCGTCGGCGGCGTAATCGGCGTGCCCCATATCGGTGCTGCGGCCGTATGCGTCCCAGTTGCCGTGCAGGCCGTCCGAGACGAACCAGTCGAAATCGATGTCCCACGCGTCGTAGATCGCGCGCAGGGCGCCGGGCGCGTCGCCGTCGACGCCGGTCAGCTTGCGGATATAGTCCTTGTGGTAGTTCAGGCTGTATTCCGTATGGGCCAGGTGGTCGACGGGTTTCAGGTTGACGGTGTCCAGGGCAAGCTGCCGGCTCATGGGAGGCTCCTTGTGGGTTTTCTCAGTATTCAAACCCCGCGATAGTGCCACCGGATCGGGGCGCATGCAAGCGCTTCGGGGCCGGGGGAGGATTAGCACGCGGGGCGTATTTGGCGCTTGCGCCGGGCGGCGCGTTACGGTTTGATGGATGGAGAGTGGGGGCTCTGGAACGTGTTCCGTAAATGTCAGCGTAACCGGCGCATGCCGTCCCGGCGGCGTGCTGCGCGGTGGGCATGCCTGTTTCTGGGCATGTTGCCGGCGGCGTGCCCGGCCGTGGGCGGAGCGGTGAACCTGACGACGGGGCAGTACGAGGCCGAGGTCGAAGACCTGCGGGTCAAGGTGCTCGGCGGTGCAATCCGGTGGAAGCGGTGCTGGCGGGACCGGGCCTGGGCGTTCAACCCGGACTGGCGCGAGCTGGAGTTCGTATACGCGCTGGACGGGTCGATCGACGAGATCGTCAAGAACGGCGTGGTGTACGAACGGGCCGATCCCGTGGGCACGGTGTATATCGCGCGCGACGAGTACCGGATTCGGCGCGAGGGGTCCAACTACGTGTGGCACGGTCCCGGCGGCCGCTGGCGGCGGTACGATGCGGCGGGGCGCCAGCATGAATACGGCGACCGCAACGCGGTCCGGGTTTTCCTGGTGTACAGCAACGGCCTGCTGACGGGCGCGTGCGATCATTTTAGCAACCGCGTTCTGCGGATCGGGTACAGCGGGGGCTCGCCGCCGCGTGTGGCTTTTGCGGCCTGCCCGGCGGGCGTGGCGCGGTACACGTACGACGCCGGCGGACGCCTGAGCGCGGCGACGGACGTGTTGGGGCACACAACGGCCTACGGGTACCGCGAGGACGGCCGCCTGGCGCGGGTCCTCCGGCCCGGCGGCCGGGAAACGAGTTTCGCGTACGATCACAACGCCTACATCGCATCGGTCACGGGTGCCGACGGGTCTACGCGGCGCTTCGCGTACAGTTACGACGATACCCGCCGCCAGTATTACGGCCGGGTGACCACGGCGGGCGGCCGCGTGACGGAAAAATGGTTCGATGCAAACGGAACGCTGATCCGCAGCGCGTTGAACGGCCGGACCACGTACGACGCCGCTGAGCCGGAATCCGCGGCCGCCGAGCCCGTGGCGTATACTTACAATGACGCCGGGGACGTCACGCGCGCGGCCGCTCCCGGCGGACGGGTCACCCTGTACCGTTACGACGAACGCGGCAACCTGACGAATCGGGTCGAAGCCGCCGGTACGGATGCGGCGCGCATCACGGCTTACGACTATGACCGGTTCGGACAATGCGTGCGCGAAACGCGTCCCGCCCCGCTGGACCCGGTATGCTATCGCTACGACGATTTCGGGAACCGGACCAGTATTTCGTCGGGCGTATCCGTGGTGCGGTACACGCATGACGCGCGCGGCAACGTGGTGACGACGGCGGATGCGCGGGGCTTCACGTGGTCCACCGCCTACGACGCCGCAGGACGGCGTATCGCCGCCTGCGGCCCGTGCGGTCCGATTGAAAGCAACGTGTACGACGCCGCGGGGAACCGGGTGCGAACGGAGAACGCGGCCGGCGTGTGGACGGTGTTGGCTTATGACGGGGCCGGGCGGGAGATTCTGAATTCCAATGCGCTGGGAGTCGTGGTGGAGCGGTCGTACGGCGCGGACGGGGATCCGCTGGAGACGCGCTGGAGCGACAAGGGCGCCCTGGTACAGATGGTGCGCTATGCCTTCGACATGGACGGTCGGTTGATCCGCGAGACGGTGAGCCGGGGGGGCGACGCGCCGCGTGTCACCGCTTACGACTACGACGCGGACGGACGGCTGGTCCGGACGACGGATCCGGACGGGAACGTGACGGAGCTCGTATACGATCCGGAAAGCGGCCGAATCGTGCGGGAAACGGGACCGGCGTTGACCCGGCGGTACGCATACGATGACGCCGGGCAGCTGATCGAAAGCACCGTGTTCGGAGCCGGGGTGACCGGCGCGGTGCAGTATGCCTGGGATGCGGCCGGCAATCTTGTCCGGCGCACGGATGCGCTGGGCCGGGAGACGCGGGCGGCCTACGATGCGCTGGACCGGCCGGTGCGGGTGGTGGACGCGCTGGGGGGGACCAACCGGCTCGCGTACGATGCGGCCGGCCACGTCACGGCGATCACGGATGCCAACGGCACCGTGACGGAGTTCGCGTACGACGGGGCCGGGAACGTCGTGGAGAAGCGGATTGCCGGGGAGCGCGCGGCGGCCTATGCGTACGACGCGGGGCAGTATCTCGCGCAGTCCGAGGACGGCAAGGGGCAGGCGGCGCGGTATGCGTGCGACGCCGCCGGCCGTCTGACCGCCGTTGCGTGGGCGCATTCGGCGACGGGCGCACCGGTGCGGGAAGCGGTCTTAACGTATGACGGGGCCGGACGTCTTGCCGCTTATGCGGACGGGGCGGTAAGCGCGTCCCTGGCCTATGACGACATCAACCGTATGCAGACGGTTACCGTGGATTTCGGCCCCTTCAGCCGGTGCTATACGTATGCCTTCGACGCATTTGGACGGAAGACCGCCTTCGCGGTGCACGCGGACCCCGCGGATCCGGGTGACATGGTGCATTACGCCTATGACGCCGCCGGGCGGTTCAGTGGGGCCACGCTGCCCGGCGAAGGCACGATAACGTGGGCGCGGGATGCACTGGCGCGCGTGGCTTCGGCGCACTTGCCGGGCGGGACGCTGGAGACGCGGGCCTACGACGGCCTGGGGCGGCTGGTGACGAATACGGTGCGCACGGTAGACGGGGCGGCGCTCCGGACGCGGGTGTATGTGCGGGACGGGGCGGGGAACGTGGTGGCGTGCGGGGCGGAAACGGGCGGGCGGGCGTATGCCTATGACGCGGCGGACCGCCTGGTAAGGGAGTGGGGGGAGGCGGCGGGGGGCGCCATGGAGCGGCGCTACGTTTACGACGCGGCGGGAAACCGGACGCGGGTGATTGACGACGGCGCCGTGACGAACGTTTATGGCGTCAACGCGTTGAATCAGTACACCGCGGTGTCGTCCGGGACGGCCGTTGTCCGTTGGGATTACGATGCCAATGGGAGCGCCCTGGTGCATTACCGGTTTCCGGCGGGCGGGGGCGTCGTGACGAACCGGCTGACGTGGAATACAGCGAACCGGTTGAGCGGGGTATCGAATGGGGCAGGGCGCGCGGAGTACGCCTACGATGTGTTCGGCCGCCGGGTACGGAAGGCGGTGTATTCGGACGCGGGGTCGGAAACGAACTTCTATTTGTACGCGGATGAAGGGCTGGTTGCCGAGTTTGACGCAGCGGGTCATACCGTGCGCGCGTACGGCTATGCGCCGGACGCGGTATGGATGAACGATCCGTTATGGGTGCGGGAGGGGCGTGTTGGATACTGTCTGAACGATCATCTTGGAACGCCGCACCAGCTGGTGGACAGCGAGGGGCGCGTGATCTGGTCCATGACGCCGGATGCTTTCGGCCGCACGGCTGTCGATCCGGCCGGCTCCTTTTGCAATCCCCTGCGCTTCAGCGGCCAGTATTACGACCTCGAATCCGGCCTCCACTACAACACGTTCCGTTTCTACGACCCCCACACCGGCCGCTACCTCTCCCGCGATCCCCTCGGGGAGGGAGAGACCTATTTCGCGTTGTTGCACGGCTATGCGTTCTGTGAAAACTGCCCTCTGGTTCTGACAGATCATGATGGGCGCTTACCGAAACGAACACCGTACGTTCCCTTTCCACAGCCATTGAAAGGTGTGCCCCGTTTTCCAAAACAAGGATTCTGGATGTGCAAAGAAGAATTGTTCTGGGAAAAAGCATTTTGGATGTTTCACCATCGCTTCATTGTTGTTGATGGAATAGGGATCGGATATGAAAAGGCCCCAGGCTCGCGCTTATGGGGCGACCCGGGAGGAATGCGTATCGAGAATGATCTTAAGCCTCGGAAAGATGTGCAATGTTTTCAACTAACCTGCTTAGAGAAAGACTGTACACTAACTTTGCTTGGGGAACTGATGAATGATTCTGAAGAAGCAGCGTATAAATTGGGATATCGCGATTGTCAATCTTGGGCGAATAACTTTGCCCATAAAGCATATGTTACGTGCGATGATCAATGTTGTAAGGAGAAAAGGCCATGGCGAACATATTTCAAACGAACAGGGTGGTAAAAAACATATATGGTGCACTGGGGGCAAAATTGTTCTTCATCATCATCCTTTGCACATGTGGGGCCTGTCGGTCTCTATACATGGCCAAACTGCCTATTGAAACGAGAGTGGTTGAAGACACGACTGCAAGTCCAGTAGTGGGTGCTAGTGTTGAGCTTGTTTGGCGAGTGGGCTTTGGGGGAATTATATGGGGTAAGTCGGTGACCCTGAAGACCGATGAAAATGGTGTAGTAGAATTTACAAGAGACAACGTGCCGGCATTAGATGAGCTTGGAGGCAATCTCGACAGGGACCTGAACTATGTGATGGTCGATAGGCTGCTTATAGAAGCGCAAGGCTATGAACCTCTCTATTATGTTCCATCGCGTTCTCGTGTTCCGCCTTTATTGGAGTTGAAGCGACAAGAGTAAAAGGGGTCAGTCCTATTATTTAGGTGTCCTGCTGTCCACGTCAGACAACCCGCCCATCACTCAAAACGGACACCTAAATAATAGGACTGACCCCTTCGTCGGAAGGGGGCGTCATGGCTCGCTCGCTGCGTATTGAATACGAAGGAGCGGTGTATCACGTGATGAGCCGGGGGGTAAAGGGGGCGGCCATCTTCAGGGACCGCAAGGACTACGAGTTGTTCAACATATATATGGAAGAAACGTGTCGCCGGACGGGTTGGCGCGTTCATGCCTATGCGCAGCTGCCCAATCACTGGCACGGGTTGATTGAAACACCGGAAGCGAACCTCGTGGAAGGCATGCGCAGATTGCAGGGTGCATGGGCGGCGGGATTCAATCGGCGGCATGGGGAACGCGGGCACGTGTTTCAAGGTCGTTACAAGGCGCTGATTGTTGATCCGGATGCCGGATCCTATTTTGCAACCGTCAGCTCCTATATACACCTGAATCCGCTGCGGGCAGGATTGATCAAGGAGACACGTAACGGCTTGGAGAATTATGCGTGGAGTAGTTATCCGTTCTACTTGCAAGCAAGACAGAAGCGGCCGACCTGGTTACAGGTGGAGCGGGTTTTAGGAGATCTCGGGCTCCCAGATGATGCGCGGGGTCGACTTGCCTTTAAACAGCATGTCAAGGGACAGGCGCAGCATTGGAAGAGTCGCAGAGGCCGAGCCGCATTGGATGCCGAATGGAAGCATATCCGCCGTGACTGGTGCTTGGGAGACGTTGATTTTAAACAGCGGATGCTGCTTCAAGCGGGTGATCTCATACAGGACGCCGAACGCGCATCGTATAACGGACCGGCCGTACGGAAACACAATCAGGCGGAAGCAGAAGCCTTGCTGCGGGCCGGCATGGGGTGCGTGGGGCTGAACGCAGGGGAACTGAACATCTTACCGAAAGCCGACGTCCGTAAATGCGCAGTGGCCTGGCTGGTACACTCACGAACGACGGCGCGCCACCGTTGGCTGGCCGAACAACTGTACATGGGGTGTCCCTCCAACATGACGCGCTATATAAATGGCATACGTGATGCACGCGAGAAGCGGATCGTCCGGCTTCGAGAGCGTTTGGAGCGGCTTTGAAAAGGGGTCAGTCCTATTATTTAGGTGTCCCATCCTGGTAAGCGGACTTAGCCGCGTGGGGCGTTGGGACACCTAAATAATAGGACTGACCCCTTTTCAGGATAGGACACCTAAATAATAGGACTGACCCCTTTTTCTGGTTGCATTTTGTGGGGAGTTGGTGTTTTATGCGCGGCGTTGGCTATCCGGCAGAGTGTTAGCACAGTGGGATGGTCAAACCGGGGGGCTCTAGATCCCGACCGGACCCGATGCGCGCCGCCGCGGTGTGCCGTTTTTTGACGGCGCGCCGCGCGCGGCGCGGCCGGGCCGGAAAATGCGAAAAAGACGTTGAGCATTCCGCACACGCGTGGCACACTGCCCGCATGAGACGTCTGACGATACTACTGGTGCTGGCGTCCGTTATGGGGCCGTTCGCGGCCCTGGGACAGAACCTCCGTTACGACAATCACCGGGAAGTTGCCGTTCCCGATTACGCGAAGATCCGGATCGGCCCTTTCTATTCTTCCGCGCGTTTCTCGCTCTCGGCAGGATACCGCTACGTGGACACGTCGGGCACGGGCACGGATTTCCTGTTCGGCGCTGAGCGCGGCGAATTCAAGGAAGACGGCTCGGACCTGCCGGTGATCGCCCAGATGACGTTTCGCAACTATCTTCTGCTCTCCCGCCGCGCGGACCTGGACGTCTCGTTTTCCATCGGCTACGAGTATTATCCGCTCGACACGCAGGAGGACGGGTTTTTCTTCTATCCGCCGGCAGAAGGTTTCTTCGGCAACCTGTCGTCGTCCCTGCAGTTGTCCCCGACGGTCAACGCAACCGTCTACGACCGGATCTCGTACCGTACGGACTACGTCGACGCGCGCGGCGAGGAGGACCGGTACGGGGGGCGCGAGTACGAGCGCTTCGAGAACATCATCGGCACGGACATCGACTGGCTGATGGACAAGTACCAGAACCTGGGGCTGTCGTTCAGCCGCGAGGACGTTATCCCCCGCGACGACGATCCGGGTGAATTCAACCGGCAGGAGCGGACCTCGTATAACGAGGGGCTGATTTACGAGCGCCGGGTCACGCGCCGGGCCGTGGCCGGGGCGCGGGCGGATCTGCAGCAGAACCTGTATCCGGACGACGACCGCTCGGACACGTACCTGTACGCGTATTCCGCGTTTTTCCATACGGAGCTGACGCCGCGCACGAAGGCATCGGCCTCGCTGGGCTACGGGTACACCACGTTCGAGTCCCCGGCCGAGGGGCAGGACGACCGCGAGGGCACGATTATCGGCGGGGCGGGCATCGAGTCGGCGCTCAACCGGGAGACCACGCATTCGCTGAGCTATTACCGGCAGCAGGTGCGGGGTTTCGATTCGGACATCGAGACGGTCGACCAGCTGCGGTACCGGTTGCAATGGGCGGGGCGGTTCTCGGCCGCGTCGCTGACCTCGGTGTACGCGCAATCGGACCCGGTGTACGGTTTCAACGATTACACCGACTGGACGACCCGGCTGCACTATGAATACCCGTTGATTTCTTTTATCACCCTGTTGTTCGACGCCTACTACCAGGTTCGCGACAACGACGAGCTGAACGATGCAGAGCCGATCCTGCAGGAGGGCGAGGACGGAGTGCTGTATCTGCCGGACCTGGAGGAGCGCGAGGATTACACGACCTGGTCGGCGCAGGTCGGCACCTCGTTCGGGATTATGGAAAACGTGGATTTCAGGACCTACGCGCAGCACATCGAGCGCGACAGCGACGCAGAGGACCTGGCGTACGAACGGAACATCCTCTCGGCGATGTTTACCTATTCGCACGAGTTCTAAATGACCGCATTGCGCCGCATGGTACTGGCCGCCGCGGGACTGTTGTTCCTGGTCTGGCTGATTGTGAATTACGGCCGGATCACGGCCGACGAAGAGGGCTTTATCCGTTTCGTGCTGGGGGGGCTGTTCGCGGTCCTGATCCTGTTCCGGCCCAAGGCGAAACCGACGGGGGGGCGGCCTGAGTCCGGCGCGCCGGCAGGAGGCCGGGGCGGGTTCCGCTTGCTGGCGGCCGGCGCCGGGGGCGCGTTGCTTTCCATGACGGGCCTGGTCTTCGACGTGCACCAGTTCGAGTGGCTCGGGATGGTGCTCATTCTGTACGCCTGCCTGCGCTGGGCGCTGCCGGCCCGGTACGGGCGCGATATCCTGCTGGCGTTGTTCCTGCTTTACTGGATCCATCCGATTCCGGGCCAGATTTTCGGCAAGTTCCAGCTTGCCATGCAGTGGATGTCCATCAAGGGGGCCGAGTGGCTGTTGCATTGTCTGAACGTCCGGGTCTGGGCGGACGGCTTCGTTCTGCGCATCGGGTTGCGGGCGTTCGGCATACCGGAGGTGTGCAGCGGGATGCGCACGTCGGTGACGGTGTTACTGTGCACCCTGGGCGTGGGGATGCTCTTCCGGTTGCGGTGGTACGAGATCGGCGTCTTCCTGGTCCTGGGGGTGATCCAGGTGCTGGTGTTGAACATTCTGCGGATCGCCTTCACGGTCATCTGGGCCTCCCGCATGCCGCCCGAGTGGGCGGACACGTTCCTGCACGACACGCTCGGCATTTTTCTGCTGGTTTCCATTTTGCTGGTGCAGCTCGAGGTGTCGTGGTGGAAATACCGGACTGCCAAGCGCCGTCGTCACCGGGAGGGTATTGCCAGCGGCGAGCTGGAGCACATCGACCGGGCGAAGCCGATTCCCAAGGCCTGGCGGTTCGTGCACCATTACGGGTTGCCTCTGCTCGGGGTGGCGATCGTGGCGTTGGGGATTGCCTTTGCGGTGTACAAGCGGCGCCCGCATCACCGCGCCGTCATGATCAGCGAGGTGGTGGACGGCCTCATGGAGTACGACCTGGAGGCGGCCGAACGGGGTATTGACGCGGCGCTGGCGCTGGAGGGCGGCGACCGCGATATGCTCATCAAGAAGGCGCGGATTCTGATCATGCGCGAGAAGCATGAGGAGGCGCTGCGGCTCATACGCGCGGCGGGCGGGCCGAAAGATACGTTCGAGACGGCGCTGAAAAGTCATGCCCTGGTTGCCTTGGAACGGCCGCGGGAAGCCGAAGCCCTGCTCGACACGTTGCCGGAGCGGGATCAGCGGCTGCCGGGCGTGGCGGTGATTCGCGCCGAGTGCGCCGCCCTGCTGGACGAGCCGCTGACGGCCGGAGAGAACGTTGTGCTGGCGGCCGATTCGCACCTGGCCCTGGAGCGGGTGCGCCGGCTGTATCCGTACCTGGCGGGGCGCGAGCAATGGGCGGCCATCGTGGAATCGGACCGCGATCTTCCGTACAAGGATTTTGAGAATGCCTTTATCGCGCTGACCGCCAACCTGAGGACGCGCCATCTTCCGGGTGCGGCGCGGGTTATGCGCAACGTGCTCCAGGCCTGGCCGCTCGATCCGCGGCTTCTGGGGGGGCTTTCCGTGTTGGCGCAGGCACAGCCTAACGAAGGGTGGGAGGCGCATTTTGCCGAGAACCTGAAGGTCAATCTGCCCCGCTTGAACGCCGAGGCGCTGAGCGGCGTGATTGACGATTGTTTCCGCATGACCCGCCCGGACCTGGCGTGGCAGGTGTACACGGCGCTGCGCCGGCGCGCTCCGCGTGATCCGGCTTTGTTCATGGCGCCGGCGCAGTTCGGGGGCGCGTGGTTTACGTTTCGCCGTCACGCCGTCGGGCTGGAGGCGACGAGCCCGGCGGAAACGATCGATCTTGGCCCGCTTTTCGTACAGCTGCGGACCGGCCCGCCTTTTGCGGCCTGCTGGAACCGGATCCCCCTGGCCGGGGAACTGGCTGCCGCGGATCCGGACCGGGCGCGGGAAGTGTTTCTCGAGGAGGCGATCGCCGAGTTCGAGGCGCGGGACGCGGCGGGCACGTTATCGCCGCGCATGGAGATGGCGTATCCCGTCGCGTTGGCGATGCACGGGCGTTATGACCGGGCGCACGCGCGCCTGGACACCATTGCGGAGCGGTATCCGGAGCGCGAGCGGGACGTGGTTTTTCAGCATGCCGTTTTCTACGACGAGGAAGAGCGTTGGGAGGAATCCTACGAAGCGCTGGTCCGCTACCGCACCCTTGCGGACGCACCCAACCTGACGGCGGATCTGCTGACCGCCAACGCGTTGATGAACCTCAACCTGGGTGTCTGTGCGATGGATGTGGTCGAAACGGCGCGCGAGATTTTCCCCGGCGCGCCGAAGCTGGATCTTGCCATGGCGTCCGTATGGGACACGTTCGGTTACAAGGAAGAGGCGCTTTTCCTGATCGAGAACAGCGATGTGCCGGGCAAGGCGCGGATCAGCGCCCAGCTCCTGTACGACACCGGGCGATACGCGGAAGCGCGGCGATTGAGCGGCGCCCTCGGCATCCGGCTTGTCGAGAAGGATATTCCGACGCAGCGTGTTCTGCCGCGTCCCGCGGAGCGGGTGCTGACGCGGCAGTGGCCGCCTCCGCGCGACGAGGCGGGAATGGACGAGGAGGTCTTGCGTTATGCCGCGATGGCGGAGGCGTCGCGGAGTCCGTTTTTCCGGGAATTGCATGGACTCCAGGCCCAATGGTTCAGGCAGCGCGGCGAGGGCGCGATATCCGATCCCGAGCGCTGGAGCGCGATCGGGCGGGACATGTTGGAGAAGGCGGGTGCGCTGAACCGTTTGAGCACGCTGTTGGCCTGGCAGCGGCACTATGACCGCGCCCTGGCCCCGGCGCGGCAGGCGTTGCAGTATTTGCCGGAGTCGCCGATGCTGTACCGCGTGCTGATCGCTTTGACCGAGGGCGATCCTGAGGTTGTGCGCGCCGGGCGCGAGACGTGCCCCGGCGATCCCGAAATCTGGCTGGCGGACCTGGTGCTGCGTCACCGCGAGGGCGGACCGGGGGCATGGGCGCTCGAGGCGGTTGAGGCGGCGCGGGGGCGCTATGCGCCGGGCGCCATGGTGCGTGCCGGGGACTTCCTGTTGCGCGCGGGGATGAGCGACGCCGCGGCGGCGGCCGCGCGCGACGCCATCAAGCGGGGGCGGGGCCTGGTCAGCGCCTACGTGCTGGGGTTGCGCTGTGCCCTGGAGACGGGCAACCGTGACTGGGCGCTCGCCTGTGCCCTGAACGGAGTGGAGAACGCGCTCGATCCGACCCCGTTTTACAAGACCGTTGTGGCCTTGAAGGCCGCCGGCGGCAGTTCCGACGCGGACATGGTCTCCGCGCTCGAGTTCTTGCGGGAGCGTTTTCCCGACGAGACGCAGTGGAGCGAGCGGCTGGGCCAGATTTACTTCGAGAAGCGGGATGCCGGCCGGGTCCTGAGCGTCTTGCAGCCGGCGATCGAGGGGGACATCAAGAAGGTGCGGGTCAAGTCGATCATGATGGCCGCGGAGGCGGCGCGGCTGGAGGGAGACATGACGCGGGCCATCGGCATACTGGAACGGGCTCACGAGATGTATCCCGAGAAGGCGACGATTTTGAACAACCTGATTTACTATCTGGCACAGAACCCCGCGACGCTCCCGCGGGCCCGCGCGTTGCTGCCGGAGCTGCTGGAACAGGGCGGCGAGGTGTTCCCGGTCCTGGACACGGCGGCCGTGGTATACCTGCGCAGCGGCCAGCTCGAACGGGCCGCCGGGTTCATGCAGCGCGCCCTGGCGGTGATTGACGAGCGGAGTTACGGCGTGGCGGAGGCGCGCTTGAACGCCGCGGAGATTCTGTACCGCCTGGGGCGGTACGAGAGCGCGCGCCAGGCCGTGGAGGCGGTGCGGAAGACGCCGAATCGTTCCTACGAAGTCGACCGGCGTGCCCGCGCGTTGCAGGAGCAGATCGAGGAAAAGCTGCTGCGGTAGCAGGGGCGTCCTGGGGCCGGTCACGCGTGCGCGTTGCGCTTAGACGGTGTGTTCCTTGCCGAGCAGGACGATGCGGAGGGTGCGCAGCATGATCTGGAGATCGAGCGCCAGCGAGAGGTGCTTGATGTAGAAGAGGTCGTATTCCAGTTTGCGTGCGGCGTCCTCGACGCTGCTGCCGTAGGGATAACGGATCTGGGCCCACCCGGTAACCCCCGGCATGACGTTCTCGCGTTCGGTATAGAACGGGATGTTCCGGGTGAGATCCCGGATGATTTCGGGCCGCTCGGGTCGGGGGCCGACCAGGCTCATGTTGCCGGCCAGGACGTTCCAGAGCTGGGGGATTTCGTCCAGGCGGAATCGCCGCAGAAAACGGCCGAGCCGCGTGATGCGCGGGTCGCCGGCGACGGCCCAGACCGGGCCGGTTTCGTGTTCGGCGTCTTCCCGCATTGTCCGGAACTTGCTGAGGGTGAACACGGCGCCGAACTGGCCGACGCGTTTCTGCCGGTAGAGCACGGGGGAGCGGGGCGCCGACAGTTTGATCAGCAGGGCGATCAGCATGCCCAGCGGGAGAAAGAGCGCCAACGAGCCCAACGAGATCAGGATATCGAACAACCGTTTTGCGCGGCGCACGACGGGGAATGACGATTCCATGCTGGCCTGGACGAGGAATTCCTCGTTGATGAGGTCGAGGGGTGTCCGGCCGCTGTAGATTTCGGCGACATTCAGGGGGGAGAGCACCTCGATGCCGTTGAAACGGAGGCGTTTGAGCTGGGGATAGAAGCGGGCGGCTTCGGCGATATTATCGAACCCGATAATCACGAGGTTGGCATCCAGGCCGTGCACAACCTTTTCGAGTTCCGCGGGGCGGGCACGCGCCAGCGCGACGCCTTCGAGGCCCGCGTCCCGGGCCCGGGTGGCGGTTTCGTCGGCGGTGTCGTCCACGATTTCCAGGGCGGCGATCACCCGGTGCACGGGCAGGACGTACTCCCGCTCGATCAGCTCGCGAATGCTCGCGGCCCGGGCGCCGGTTCCCAGAATGACGGTTCGGCACAGGAACACCTCGTTGCGGAAGAGGCTGCGATAGACGCCGAGCTTGAGCACCAGCGAGAGCAGGCTGTAGGTCGCCACGGAATACAGAAGCACGCCGCGGCCCAGGATGATCGTAAACCAGGCGTACGAGGTCAGACTCAGAATCAGCAGCGCGAAGACGACGGAGAAAAGCCAGGTCACGACAAGGTTGAAGCGGGAGAAGGTATACTGCAGCTTGTAGCTGCCGGCGAGATAGTTGGCCAGGAGCACCGCTCCGAAAAACAGGATCCACCCGTCGATATGGCCGAAGACATATTCGCCGATTTCCTCGTGGCCCAGCCGGAGGGTGACGCCGACGACGGCGCCGAGCACCAGGCAGACAAGGTCCATCATGGCCAGCCAGACGGCGTGGGCGGTTATATGTGAGCGGGACGGCATAGCGGTAACAGCGTGCTGAGCGGCCACGGCGGCCCACACGGAGGCCGGGTCTCCGCGAGAGGCGCACGGTGTGCGGCCTGTGGATTTAAAGGGACGGCTTCCATGCTGTCCGGGAACGTAACATGCACCGCCGGCAGCATGGTCCTATTCCGTGGGCAGGAGGGCGGCGCGGATCTTGCGGCCGAGCTTGCGGAAGCGTTCCGCGAGGGTCGGGCCGTAAGCGGGGCCGCCTCCCTCGCCGTATTGATAGTGCGAGTAACCGTACGCATAGGCGTTACTGTAATACGCGTAGTTCGGATACTGGTAGGAATAATACAGGCTGCTGATCTTGTGGAGCTCGATGCTGTTCATGATCAGCCCCAGGACGCGCGCGTCCTTGAGCATTTCCAGCGAGTAGCGGATCAGCGGTTTGGGGGTATGGTTGACGCGCGCCACGTACAGGGTGACGCCGGGCCCCTGGGTGGCGAGGATGACGGTGTCCGTGACCCGCAGGATCGGCGAGGTATCCACGAAGATATAGTCGTAGTCGTTCTGCACGTCGGCGAAGACCTTGAACAGGTCCGTGCTTTGCAGGAGTTCCGACGAGTTCTCGATGGAGCTGCCCGTGGGCACCAGGTCCAGGTTTTCAACGCGGGACTTCTGGATCACGTCGCGCAGCGACAGTTTCTCGCGCAGGGCGTCGGACGCGCCCGGCGCCTTTTCGAGGCCGAGCGAGCGGTGCAGGCGCCCCCGGCGCAAGTCCATGTCCACGAGCAGCACGCGGTTGCCCATCTGGGCGATCATGATCGCCATATTGAGTGCGGTGAGCGTTTTGCCTTCGCGCGAGTCGGCGCTGGTGACGACGGCGATCTTTTCGTTCATCTTCTTCATGGCCGCGACGACGCTTGTCCGCAGCGCCCGGTACGCCTCGATGGCCCCGGAGGCGTGCTCCTCGGTCACGATCGGGCGGATGGCCCGTTCCAGGCCGCTGTGGACCCAGAACGGCACGCCGCCGAGGAACGGGATGCCCAGTACCTGTTCCACGTCACGGATGGACTGGATCTTGTCGTCCGTGGTCTGGATCAGCAGGGCGATGCCGAAACCGGAGCCGAGGCCCACGGCGAGCGCGACGATGAGAATTTTGAGCGGATCGGGCCAGACCGGTTTTTCTTCGGTCTGGACCTGTTCCACCAGGCGGAAGTGCTCGGCCTTGAGCTCTTCGGCGACGCGCATGTCGTGCAGGCGGGAATAAAGATTCGCGTAATTTTCTTCGAGGCGGTCCACCACGCCCGCGATGCGCTTCAACTCGGAACTGCGTTGACTGGCCAGCAGGTTTTTAGCCTGCCACTTGTATTCGGCGGCTTCGATAGCCTCGAGTTGAATTTTGAGCGCCTCGTGCCGGTCCTTCAGCTTTTCCAGTTCCGTTTCGGCCGCCAGGTCGAGCGCATTGCGGGTGGCCGCTATCTCTTTTTGAAGCGCCTGCATCTGCGGATGGGAGGGCTGGAGGTTCCGGCGCAGCTCGCGCTCTTTTTGCTCCAGGCGCGTCAACGTGACGCGCAGCTCCTGCCAGCCGTGCAGCTGGTCGGCTTCCGCGGGCGTTATCTCGGGTTCGGCGGTAACGGACACGGGAGGCTGTTCGGGTTGTGTTTCCGGCTGCCGGGCGTTGTCGGGCGGTTCTTCCGGTTCGGGTTCGATCAGTCCCGTCTCGCGGGTCAGCCGGCCCACGTCGTTGATTACGGTGGGGTTCGCTTCCTGGAGGGCGGGGTACTGCGCCTCGAGAATCATGAGTTCGGTGGTCAATTGATTCCGGCGCGTCATGAGCGCCTGGAGGTAGCGGCTTTCCATGGATCCGCGCGCTTCCACGCGGGCGATATCGTGCAGGCGCTGGTATTCGATCAGATCGTCTTCGGCTTCCCGGATGCGGTCTTCCAGGCGGGCGAGTTCTTCCGTGAGCATGGCGGCGGCGGAATCGGACGCTTCGTTCTGCATGCCGTTCCACTCTTCGCGGTGTTCCGCGAGGAGGGCGCGCAGGAAATCCTCATTATAACGCGGATTGCCCGATTCGACGCCGATATCGAGTGTGGCGCCGAAGGCCCGCAGATGTTCGACGTCGACATCCAACGTCATTTTGCGGAGCGTGCCGATCGTTTCGCCCCACGTCTCGATGAGCGATTTCGCGGCGCGTTCCCGCAGCCGCTCGCTTTGCAGCAAGTAGCGATGCGACGAGAGCGAACGCCAGGGGGAGATGCTTTCGGTAATTTCCAGGTTGGGGTCGCGGTAGATCATGAGGCGGCAGAAGGTACGGTGCTGCTTGGGCGCCACGTGGATATAGAGAACGCCGGCCAGCAGGGCGTAGAGAAAACACACGGCAATGATCTGCCAGCGGAAGAACAGGATCCCGATATAGATGCGGAAATCGAGTTTCTGCTCTTCCTGCGGTTGTTCCGAAACAGGCATACGGGGGGCAGATTAGCAGAAAGCGCTCAGAAAAGACAAGCGGAGAGATGCGCGACGCGCGACAGCGCAAACAGCGCGTTACCCCTGGCGATGGACGGCGAATTGTTCTAGAACAGGGAGAAGCGGCGCGCTGGGACGATGACGCGGTCCCCGTGCTGGAGCGGGATATCCTGGTCGGGATCGCCGGTAGCCATGATCCTGGTCGCGTTCACCACCAGTTGCCGCTCCCGGCCGGACTCCTCCTTGCGCACGATTTTGATTGCCTGTTCGTCGGCGTACTGCGGAAATCCGTTCATTTTGAAAATCAGGTGCATGAGCGTGCAGGGTTCACCGCTGGAGAACCGGTAGATGCCGCGCCGGGTCACTTCCCCCAGCACCAGGATTTCCTTTTCGCCCACATCCATGGGCATTTCTTCGTGGGCGGAGAACACGTACGCGACGTCGTTGTTGTCCAGCATGACATCCGGCACGCTCGGGTAGCCGTCTTCGGTCATGAGGGCATATTCCTCGCCGTCGATGGCCAGGGCCACGGCGGACAACATGCCGTCGCGGACAATGCGGACCTTGGCGCCCCGCGCCGTGGGGCGCAAGCCGCCGACACGCAGCAGGGCGTCGTTGAGGGAGACGGCGTCGCCCGCGCCGATCTTGATGACGCCGGGGCGGTTGACCGCTCCGGCGAGCTGGATCTTGTCGTAGGAGGCGCGCATGATGCGGACGCGCACCGTGGCGTTCTTGAAGTGGCGGCTCTTCAGCACTTCGGCGATCTTTTCCGAGGCTTCCTTTTCGGACATATTGACCAGGATCACCGGCCCGACGTACCCGAGCTCCACGGCGCCGATTTCGTTGACCGGGTAGCTGCCGTCCAGGGCGGGGTCTTCCACAACCCGGATTTCGACAATCGAATCGGGCTGGATTGTAAGCCGGCCGCCCACCTGGTCGGGCGGCTCCGTCTGCTTGCCCGACGTTGAGGACCGTTGCGGCAGACCGCGCACGGGCTGGTC
>JAFGIZ010000167.1 GCA_016929365.1 Lentisphaerota bacterium | reverse complement strand
CTGAACACTTTGTGCTGCAATACATTATGAACCCCACGACAAATTGTTCGACTCGTTTACTCAAACAATTCCGAAAGAAGGAGCTATGCTATCACGCGGTCATCCGCTCAGCCAGACGAACCTCACAGCCCGGTGTGGGGAACAGGAACTTTTCCTATAAAAACGCGCCTACCTGCATCAGAAGCCGAATTGAAGGTCGGCTGACTGAACCAGATCTATGCTCCGTTATCCGGTGCCCGGTTCGCCGCCGGCCGGCTTTACCCGGCCGTGCTCCAGGCGCAGGACGCGGTCGCAGCGGGCGGCCAGGCGTTCGTCGTGCGTGACGATCACGAGCGCATGCGCCCCGTCCCGCGTCAAGCCGAGCAGGGGCTGCACCACCTGCGCCCCCGTGGCGGCGTCCAAGTTGCCGGTCGGCTCGTCCGCCAGGATGATCTCCGGGTCGTTCATCAACGCGCGCGCCAGCGCGGCGCGCTGCTGCTCGCCGCCGGACAGCTCCACCGGCAGGTGCGACGCCCGGTCGCGCAACCCGACCGCCTCCAACAAGGCGTACGCCCGGTCGCGGGACCGGCGCAGCGCGACGCCGCCGCTCAACGCCATCGCCGGCAGCAATACGTTCTCCAGCAGATCCATCTCCGGCAACAGGTGATACGACTGAAACACGAAGCCCATGCGCCGCGCCCGCTCCCGTGTGCGCGCCCGCGCCGGCATGGCGTACAGGTCGCGCCCGCCAAACCGCACACGGCCCGCGTCCGGCCGGTCCAGCCCGCCCAGGATGTGCAGCAGCGTCGTCTTGCCCGCCCCGCTGACCCCCACCACGGCCAGCGTCTCGCCCGCGGCCACCTGCAGGCTCACCCCCTCCAACACCCGCAGCTCGGTCTTGCCCACCACGTAACGCTTCCCCACGTCGACCGCTTCAACCAGCACACTCATCCCTCACACCCCCACACCCTCATACTCCCATACCCCCACACCCCTGCTCCCTACTCCCGCCGCAACGCCTCCACCGGGTCCATCCGCGCCGCACGGTACGCCGGCAACACACTGGAGACCGTACAGAATACCATGACGAACAGGGCGATCTGCGCCAGCTCAACCGGGGACGTGCTCCACGGAATCTCGTCCAGTCCGTAAATCTCCTTGGGGAAAACCTCCACGCTGAACGCCGTCAACGCCTTGACGATCCCCTTGAGGTTGTGCAGCACGAGCAGCCCGGCGCCCAGGCCCGCCGCAATGCCGACCAGGCATTGAATCCAGCCGTGACAGATAAAGGCGGCCATGATCTTCCAGGACGGAAAACCCAGCGCTTTCAAGACGCCGATTTCGTGCGTCTTCTGCACCGCGATGACGATCAGCGTGTTGGTCACGCAGAAAATCGCGACAATCGTGATGAAGACCAGCAGAATGAACATCATCGTCTTCTCATGGCTGAGCGCGCTGAACAGGACGCGGTCCACCTCCTGCCACGTTCGCACCGTGTAATGGGGCCCCGCCGCGTTCCGCACCCGCGCCGCGAACTCGCCGAACCGGAACGGGTTTTCCGTCATCACGTACACCGCGTGCGCGCCCGCCTCCAGTCCGGCCAGGTCCCGCCCCACCTGGAGCGATGTCAGCAGGAACCCGGAATCGAAATCCCGCATGCCCAGGTCGAAGATCCCCGCCACCTCCAGCTCCTCCGGCAGGTACAGCTCGTCGGCCCGGATCACGTTCATGGGCGAATAGACCAGGAACCGGCTGCCCACGTCCAGCCGCAGCCGGCGCGCCAGGTCCACGCCGATCACCGCCCGCTCGCCCTCCAGGTCGAACCGGCCGGCCTGGATATACGCCGGAATCCGGCTGACCCCCGCGGCCCGCTCCGGGTCGACGCCCACCGCCATGGGCGCATCGGTGTGCCCGGCATGCTGCACCAGGACCCGCGTGGCGGCGACGGGCGCGGTGCCCGTCACGCCGGGCACCGCGTCAATGACGCGGCATAACGCCTCGGGGTCGTCCAGCACCCCCGCGCTGCCGGTCACCGTAAGGTGGGGCTTGAAACTCAGGATTTTCTGCCGCCACATGTTGTCGAAACCGGTCATGACCGACAAGACGATCACCAGGATGGCCACCCCGAGCAGTACACCCAGGACGGAAATCGCCGTGACGACCGAAATGAACGACCGCTTCGGCCGCAGATATTTCAACGCGAGGAATAGCGGGAATGGCAGCATAATCTCCTGGCGCATCGTCTTCCGCCCTTCACGTTCCGACACCCGCGTGCCCCGGCGCAACGCTGCGCAACCGGGACACGCGTCTTGTGTGCTATGTGTCCTTGGGCCTGAGCTGGGGAAACAGAATCACGTCCCGGATCGCCTCCGCGCCCGTCAGGACCATCAGCAGCCGGTCGATCCCGACTCCCATGCCGCCCGCCGGCGGCATGCCGTATTCGAGCGCCGTCAGAAAATCCTCGTCGACCTTTTCCGGCTCCGTACCCGCCTGATGCTCGAGCCGCCGCCGCTGCTCCGCCGGGTCGTTCAACTCCGTGTACGCGGGGGCGATCTCCTGGCCGCCGATGACCAGCTCGAAGACGTCCGCCCAGGCGGCGTCGTCCTCGCAGGCCCGCGCCAGCGGAATCAGCGCCGCCGGGAAACGCGTCACGAACGTCGGCTGCCGGAGGGCCCCTTCGACCCTCTTTTCGTACACTTCGTGCGTGATCAGCGTCAGGTCCCAACCCGGATCGATGCTCAGCCCCAGGCCCTCGGCCCGTTTGCGGGCGGCCTCCCGGTCCAGTTCGAACCAGTCCGGACCCGCGTTCTCGCGAATCAGGTCCGCATAGGGCACTTCGCGCCAGGGCGGGGTCAGGTCGATCGGCTGCTCCTCCGTGCCCGCCCGGAGCGAGCCGGTGACCGTTTCGGCGGTGTGGGTAATCAGGCCCGTCACCAGCTCCTGCATGCCGCGTACGTCCGCGTACGCCTCGTACAGCTCGAGCATCGTAAACTCGGGGTTATGCGTCCGGGACAATCCCTCGTTGCGGAAGTTCCGGTTGAGTTCGTAGACCTTGTCGAAGCCCCCGACCAGCAGGCGCTTCAAGTACAGCTCCGGCGCAATGCGCAGGTAGACGTCGGTATTCAACGCGCCGTAATGCGTGACGAAAGGCCGTGCGGCCGCCCCGCCCGCCTGGGCCTGCAGCATGGGCGTCTCCACCTCGACGAACCCCCGTTCGTCCAGGTAGGCGCGGATGGAGCGCAGGGCCCGGGCGCGGGCCGTGAAGCGCGCGCGCGCCTCCGGGTTCGCCATGAGGTCCAGGTAGCGTTGACGGTAGCGCGCCTCGACGTCCTTCAGCCCGTGCCACTTCTCGGGCGGCGGGCGCAGGGCCTTGGCCAGCAGGGTCCAGCTTTCCACCTTGAGCGTCTGCTCGCCCGTGCGCGTCGTGAAGAGCGTGCCCTCCACGCCGATCGTATCGCCCAGGTCCAGCAGTTTGAAGGCCTGGAACGCGGCCTCCCCGACGCCGTTCTTCTGCACGTAGATCTGGAACCGGTCCGTCCCGTCGCGCAGGTCCGCGAACTGGCTCTTGCCCATCGCGCGAATCGTCACCAATCGTCCGGCGGCGCGCACCCGCGCGTCCTCGCGAAAGCTCGAGCGGATCTGGGCCAGCCGCCCCGTGCGCGCGAACGCGCTCCCGTACGGCGCGTAACCGAGCGCCTCCAGCTCGGTCCGTTTCCGCTCCCGCTGCTCCCGATATTCGTCCGTTTCCATGGTCGTGCACTCTACGGCGCGCGGGCCGGGGCGTCGAGCATCGATCGCGCCGCGGCCGCCCTTACAGCCAGACAAACCGGTACAACACCCAGAAAAGCGCGAGCACGACGACGACCAGCATCACGATCGCCTTGTTGCGCTGCACGTGCCGTTCGTGCCGCAGCGGGCGCATCGGTTCGAGGCTGCTCGCCAGGTAGTCGCTCAGCCACTCCCCCTGCCCGCGGTCCCGTCCGGCTTCGCCGAACGGCGTCTTGCCGCGCGGCTCGCGCGGCGCGAGGCCCGCCGCCGCGGGACGCCGCGGCCCGGGCTCGGCGCGGGGGCCTGCTTCGTCTCCGCCTCTGGCCGCCCCCGCCGGCCGTCTCGAAACGGGGGCCGCCGCGGCCCGGACTGCCTCGGTCTTCAGTTTCACCCGCGCCCGCTTTTCCGGGCGATCGACGCACCGCTTCAGGGTGCGAATGTCGTCATCCACCAGCGACAACTCCCGGCGCACCTTCTTGAGCCGCCGTTCAACCGCCGTCTTTCTGTGCAACAAATCCATGGCGTGTCCAACCCGGAGCCCGCCGCCCCGCGGCGGCCCCGTCACGGTTCAGACCCATCCCGTCACGGCAAGCCAGGCCAGGAAGAGCAGCACCAGGATCAGCCCGATCGGCAACGCGAAGGCCGCGCCGGCCTTCAGCCAGAACCCGAAATTCCGGGGCACCCCGTCCAGCCGCGGCATCTGCTCGGCGATCGACGCCGCCTGCGCCTCGCCGCTGCCGCTGGGCCAGCGTTCCGCGTCGATCTTGGCCAGGCCCTTCCGGTACACCTTCTGTGCGTCCTCCACCAGCACCAGGGAGCGGTGCAGGTCGTCGGCGAAATGATCTTCGGACCATTGCGACTCGTCGATGCCGCGCAGCTCGCCCAGCGTCTCGTTGAACCGGCCGCGCATGACCGACAGGACTTCCGCCAGGCGCGAAGCCTGGGCTTCTTCCTTTTCCAGAAGCACCACGCTCTTCTGGAGCTTCTGGATGATTTCCTGCTTGCCGTCCCGGTAGGTTTCCTGCAGCCGGGTCAGCGCTTCGAGCTCCGCGCGCTCCTTTTCGAGCTGCTCCTGGCGCAGCCGCAGCTCCTCGATCTCCTTGACCGCGCCCGTGACCTGCTGATTCAGTTCTTCGCGCTGGCGCACCATGCGGCTGAGCCCCGCCGTGGAGATCGCCTGGACCGGGACGCCTTCCCGTTCTTCCGGGCCGTCATCCGCGTCCTGTTTTCTCAGGTCCTCGTCAAAAAAATCCCTTTTCATCAACGGTTCGATACCTCCACCAGCGCCGCCAGCGCTGCTTTCGCCTTGCCCGACTCGACCGCCTCCCGCGCGAGCGTCCACCCGTCCTTCAGCGAGTCCGCCTTGCCCCCCGCCACGATGGCCGCCGCGGCGTTGAAACACACGATATCGGCCGGTGCTCCGTCCCGGCCGTCCAGGATGCCGCGGATGATCGCCGCGTTTTCGGCCGGATCCCCGCCCGCCAGGGCCGACGGCTCCGCGTATTCCGCCATGAAGTCGATCGGGTCGACATCGTACGTTTTCACCCGTCCCTCCGTCAGTTCGCTCACGCGCGTACTCGTGGTGGTGGTCATTTCGTCCATGCCGTCATGGCCGTGCACCACGAACGCCCGCTTGCTGCCGAGCAGGCGCAGCACCTGTGCGAACGGTTCCGTCAGCTCCGCGGCGAACACGCCCAGGATCTGGCCTTTCGCGCCCGCCGGGTTGGTCAGGGGGCCGAGCATGTTGAAAATAGTCCGTACGCCGAGCTCCTTGCGCGGACCCATGGCGTGTTTCATCGCCGGGTGCAGCCTGGGAGCGAAGAGGAATCCGATGCCGGCTTCCTGGATGCAGGTCTCCACCGCGTCCGGCGGCGCATCGAGGTTCACGCCCAGTTCGGCCAGAACGTCGGCGGAGCCGCAGCGGCTGCTGATCGCCCGGTTGCCGTGCTTGGCCACCGGCACGCCCGCGCCGGCGGTCACGAACGCGGCAGCCGTGGAAATGTTGAACGTGTCGCAAGCGTCGCCGCCCGTGCCGCAGGTATCCACCACCGGCAGGCCCTGAGGATCGATGAAGGTCGCGTGGCGCCTCATTGACGCGGCGCCGCCGGCCAGTTCGTTCACGCTCTCGCCCTTCATCCGCAAAGCGACGATCAGCCCCGCCACCTGCGCCGGGGTCGCCTCCCCGGACATGATCAAATCGAACGCCTCGGTCATCTCGCCCTGCGTCAGGTCGCGGCCGTCGATCACTTTGTTCAGATAAGCCTTCATCGTGCGCTCCCGGTTTCGCCTGTGGTTATGGGCTGTACGCCGTTCATTAGTGCCCTAAATCGGCGCCTCTGCCAAGCAAAACACGCGTGTGCTTGACCTGCGGGGCGGCGCCCTGCTATGGTTCCTTGCTTTGCCGCCACAGCAGACCGGTTCGGGGCGTAGCGCAGTTTGGTAGCGTCCCGACTCTCCCCCCTGCGGGGAGAGGTCGGGACTTCGGGAGCAAGAGGCTCGCAGGCCTCTTGCACGGAAAAAGATACGGAATGCTGATAGCCGAAAATCGAACGTAGTACCTGGCGGGGCGTAGCGCAGCTTGGTAGCGCGCTTGCTTCGGGAGCAAGAGGTCAGGGGTTCAAATCCCCTCGCCCCGACCAGTTGATTCAGGGGCTCGTGTACTACACGTACATTCTATACAGTCCGGCGCTGGATCGTTATTACATCGGCCAGACTGAAAACCTGGCGGCGCGTCTCACTCAGCACCGGGCCGGGCTGTCTCCCAGCACCGCTTCATCCCATGACTGGCAATACGTCTATTACCAGGCACATGCCACACGCCGTGAGGCGGTGCGCCGTGAACGCGCCATCAAACGCGCCAAGAGCCGCAACAGCATCGCCCGCTACATCGCCGATCCCCGCAATGCCTGCCCGTCAACCGACCGCGCAGCTTGGTAGCGTCCCGACTCTCCCCCCTGCGGGGAGAGGTCGGGACTTCGGGAGCAAGAGGTCAGGGGTTCAAATCCCCTCGCCCCGACCATTTCATTTTCCCGGCGCATTTCGCGCCGGTCGCGGCGGCAGGACGCGCCGCCGCGATGATGGACCACGGTTCCGGGAACTG
>JAFGIZ010000166.1 GCA_016929365.1 Lentisphaerota bacterium | reverse complement strand
TGACAGAAAACCTTAGGAAAGTGTCATCCCGAGCGTAGTCGAGGGATCTCCTATCAGCTGAGCGCGCAAGAAATGGGGTAAGTCCAACGGAATCGAAGCAATCGATCGAATCGAGAGAAACAAGAGCGTCGGGGAAACGGCGTACCCGTCGCCGGAGGGCCCGGCTCCGTCCGGGCCGCGGCGCGGGGCGGCAACCGAGGCCGGGACAGGGGCGCTTTCAGGGTCGACAGGGGAGGGGCCTGGCTTTATGGTGCCTGCATGCGAATGACGGCGGCGATGCGGACAGGACTGATTCTGGCGGGAGCGGCGGCGGCGATGCAGACAACGGGCGCGGATTTCGGGGCGCGGCACGCGGGCACGCGCGTGCTGCGCGGCGCGGACGGCCGGCTGGCGGTGGAGATCGTCGATCCCGCGCAGCCGCCGCCGGAGTACGCCTACCGGGACCGGTTTTCGCCGGCGGCGTTTATCACGCAGGCCGTCTGCGACGGCACGCCCTTCGTGTACGCGGCGGTCAACCACGCGCCGCAGCCCTTTCTCGGCGGCCTGCCGATGGAGTTCGATCTCAGCGAGCGCACCCTGCCGCCCGGGTTCGCGGAGGCGGCGGTGGGTGAGCCGTTCCTGAAAATCGGCGTGGGCATTCTCGAAAAGACCGGCGAGCGTTACCGGTTCACGGAGGACTACCCGGACGTGGAGAAGGCGGTGACCGAAACGGCCTGGCGTCCGGACGGCGCCACGTTTACGCAGCGGCTGAACGGCCGCGCGCAGGGGTATGCCTATGCCCTGGAGACGGACGCGGCGCTGGCGGGCAACCGGCTGACCCTGACCTACACGCTGGAAAACACCGGCTCCCGCGGTTTCACCACGGAACAGTACGTGCACAACTTCCTCCGGTTCGCGGACCGGGACCTGGGGCCGGCGTACTGCCTGACGTTTCCCTATGCCTACACGCTGTGCGACAACCAGAACCGGCCGGACCCGGAGCCCGCGCCGGTCTTCCGGCGGGCGGGGGACACGGTGCTGTCTTTTGCCGATCCGGCGGACGGGACGAACATGGGCGGCAAGACATTTGTCGTTGCGCCGGCGGACTACACGGGGCCGAACCGCGTGACCGTCGTGCACGCGGAGACGGGTCAGCGCCTGGATATCGCGGCGTCGCGGCCGGCGCACAATGTCGCCGTCTGGACCACGGCGTTCCAGCTTTCGCCGGAGGTCAACATCCAGGTTTCCCTCGCGCCGGGCGAACGCGCGACGTGGACGCGCACGTACACGTTCGGCCCTTGACCGGCGTGGCGGCGCGCGGCCGCCCGCGCTTACAGCACGCGGCCGGCGCGGCGGCCCGTGAGGGCGCCGTCGCGGAGGGTGAGCACGCCGTTGACGATGACGTGCCGGATGCCTTCCGCCGTGCGGTGCGGATCGGCGTAGGTGGCCGTATCGCGCACCGTGTCGGGATCGAACACGACCAGGTCGGCTTTCCGGCCGACCGCCACGACGCCGCGGTCTTCAAGCCGGAACTGGGCCGCGGGCAGAGCGGTCATTTTGCGGACCGCCTCCGGCAGCGGCACGGTCCCGCCGTCCAGCGCCATGCGCAGGAAGCGCGGGAAGCTGCCGTAGGCCCGGGGGTGCGGAAAATCATGGCTAAGCGGTCCGGCCGGCGCGCGCAGCGAGGCGTCGGTACAGAGCATGACGTACGGCTCGGCCAGGATACGCCGCATGTTCGCTTCGCTCATTCCGGCAAAGAACGCCTGGGTCTTGAGTCCGTCCCGCGCGACCAGGCGCAGCACGGCCTCGGCGGGGTCCGTGCCCAGGCGCTCGGCGGCTGCGACCAGGGTCAGGCCGCGGAAGGGCCGGTTGTCGGGATGGACGGTCGAGCCGATCGTCACGCCGTGCCAGTCCGCCTCCGCGCGCGCGGCGCAGAGCGCGCGGTGTATCCGCCGGCGTTCGCCGGGGTCCCGCAGCCGGGCCAGGGTTGCCTCGCGCCCGCCCTCGTGCGCCCAGGCGGGCAGGACGACGTCCAGGTCGGTCGCCCCGCGCGTGTAGGGATAGCGGTCGGCGGCGACGGGCAGGCCTGCGTCGCGGGCGGCGCGGAGGCGCGCGAGCGCGGCGTCGAGCCGGCCCCAGTTCGCGCGGCCGGCGGTCTTGAGGTGCGAGATCTGAACGCGGATGCCGGCGGCGCGCCCGACGGCCAGCGTTTCGTCGATGGCTTCCAGGAGGCGCGCGCCTTCGCTGCGCATGTGGCTGGTATAGATGCCGTCCCGCCGCGCGGCGATGGCGGCCAGGGCGACGAGCTCGTCGCGCGGGGCGAAGGAGCCGGGCGCATAGATGAGGCCGGTGCTCAGGCCCCGCGCGCCCGCGTCGAGGCTCTGTTCGAGCCGCGCGGCCATGCGTTCGCGTTCCGCGGGCGCGGCCGGGCGGTTGTCGTAGCCGACGACGGAACGGCGCAGCGTGTTATGGCCGACGAGCAGGACGGCATTCGGCCCGGGGCGGGCCTGATCCAGCAGCGCGCGGTACTCGGCCATGCTCCGCCACGCGCCGGGGTAGGCAAAGGCGGCCCAGTCGGCGGGGAGCTGATCCGGGGTTTCGATCGGCGCGGCGGACGCGCCGCAGTTGCCGAGGACCTCGGTGGTGATGCCCTGGAAGAGCTTGGAAGGGGCGGCGGGCTCGAGCAGGAGGTAGGTGTCGGAATGCGAGTGGGGGTCGATGAACCCGGGGGCGGCGCAGAGACCGGGGTGCGTGTCCGGGACCGGGCGCGCAGGACTGCCGTCGCGGCGGGACGGCGGCCCGGGAAGATCCAGGGTCTCGCGGGAGGCGGCGCGGGAGAGGTCGCCGAGGGCGGCGATGGTGTCGCCGGCGATGCCGATGTCGGTGTTGCGCGGCGGGGCGCCGGTGCCGTCGAGGAGGCGGACGTTCAGGATGCGGAGATCGAGCATGGGTGCGGGAAAGGTATCAGGGTTCCGGGTTCCGCTGCCAGCCGAGCATGGCGGCGACTTCCTGCTGGACGGCTTCGAGCTGGTCGAGGCGGAGTTGGGGGTCCGGGATGAGAAACGTCTCCCCGGTCCTGCGGTGTTCGTACACGCGCACCGGCGGTCCGCTTGCGGTCCGCTGCACCTCGCGTTCGATCAGCAGCCGTTTGCGTTCGAGCATGACGGCGAGGATATAGCGGACGTTGGTATGTTGCGGGTCGTCGTCTTCCATCAGGCGGCGGAGCAGGGATTCGGCGGTTTCTTTCCGGAGCGCGGGTTCCGGACGGGCGGGGGGCGCGCGGTAGACGCCCTGCCAGGTGCTGTAAGGCGCGGCCTCCGCGGGCAGGGATTGCCCGCAGGACACGCAGTAGTCGCGGCGGACGTAGCCTGCGTCGGTAAACACGAGGGCCGAGTGACAGGTCTGCCCGTCCTCAAACGGCTGTTCGCAGCCGGAACAGGCCTCGCCGCGCGGCTTGATATCCCAGTCCTGCGCCATGGGAGCAGCGTAGGGGGTGGCGGCGCGCGTGTCGAGAAGGGAGATGCCGGCCCTCCAGGGTCCGCGGTCTGCGGTCTGCAGTCTCCGGTCTGCAGTCTGCGGTCTGCAGTCTGCAGTCCGCGGTCTATTGACTGCGGTCTGCGGTCTTTTGCGTCGCGGCGACGGCGCGCAGGTCGCAACCGGCGCCGGTGGTGTAGCGCACCGCGGTGAAATCGCCGGGCCGGGCGCCGGCGGGGACGCGGGTGACGAGGGTGGCGCCGTCCACTTCGGGGGCCTGGCGGGGGGTGCGCGCGCGCCAGGGCGGGCCGGGGTTTTCGAGCAGGGCCCGGTCGGGGGTGCCG
>JAFGIZ010000165.1 GCA_016929365.1 Lentisphaerota bacterium | reverse complement strand
TGTTTCTCCTGCGCGCAATATGCCTTGCGAAGCCCCGATCCACGTGTTCCGTGACCGCGCTTTCGGTGGCGCGGCGGATCACCCCGGTGCTTGTGCTTGCCTCTTGGCAGTCGATGCGCATAGTAGTACAGCTCGAACGCAAGGAGAACGGCTGTGGCCCTGATCAGACAATGTTCGCTGTCACGTTTCCCGCAAGGTTTACGGCTTGCCGTTGCCGGCGGGCTGCTGCTTGTATCGGGGGCCCTCTCGTCGGCCGACAACCTGACACCGGGTTTTATGCTCGTCCAACACCGGGTCGAAATCAACCGCGGCCGGGCCCTGAACCTGATGCACGCCTTGACGGGGGCGACCTGGTCGGACCCCTCCCCCTTCACGGAACCCGACTGCGTGGAATGCTGGACCCTGGGCGGACGCACCGCCGAGGTGCAGCGCGTCGCCTTTGTCGCGCGTTTTGACCGCATCCGGGCAGGCGAGTTGCAGGTTTTTGAGCACGGCGACTGGCGCCGTCTGGCTGCGCTGTCGCCTATGCGCGAACGCTACGACATTACACTCGACGCCCCTGTCCGTACGACGGCCGTTCGAATTTACATTACGGACCAGGCCAACACCGATCACGCTGTACTCGAGCTCCTGAACTGGACGATTACCGGCCGGTGGACTGGCCCGCCGGTCGCGGACCCGCCCGCACTTAAACTCTCAAGCGAGGCGCCCGACAACGTGGTCGATCTTCCGGAGCCCTGCGAAATCCGGGCGGAAGTCGCATCGCCGACAGTGCGCACCGTGGACATCGAACTCGCGTGGGGGCCTGCATCCGGCATGGACGTGGTTCAACGCGAACAGCACACCCTCACCCTCCCGCCGGGAAAGCCCATCGTGCTCGTCTCCCGTCTCGGCGACGTTCCCCAGGGGCCCTATACCTGCACGGCGTCTGTGCGCGATTCCTTCAGCGGCACCCTGCTTTCTGTTGCGAACATTCTCGTAGGTCTCCGTGATCCACGCCTTTTCGAGGAGGGCCGGGTTGAGCCCTTCCCGGGAAGCGATGCAGTTCCATCGATTGACGCCCGTCTCCTGACGAACGGCACGATCTGGTCAACCGAGGCCTATCATGCCGTCAGCCACTTCGGGCGGCTCCCGGGAGCAAGGCTCTTTCGCGAGATACACCGTGCGGGAGGGGACCTGCTCTGCGTGTATGCGACCTGGCATGCGTTCGAACCCTTGCCCGGCGTATACAACCTCGAATTCTTCGACCGCGTCGTGGCAGCCGCCAGGGAGGCGCACATCGGGCTCTCGCTGGGAGTCTGGCGCTGGGATTTTGACACGGAACCGAAGCAATACTGGCTCGCGGATCAGCAGGCCGATATCCCGGAAGGTCGCCCCGGTTGGGACAACCAGTTCAGCCTGTGGGCCCCGCGTTACCGGCGCCATGCCCGCCGGGCCATAGACATCTTGGTGAAGCGCTATCACCGCTGCCCGGAAGTCTGGCTATGGCACCCCCATCCCTACGGTCCCGTCGATCACGACATGCACACGCTGTGCGACCGCAGTTTGTTTGCCCGGGAGGCCTATACCCGGTTCCTGCGAGCGACCTACACCTCGCTGGAGCGTCTCAACGCGGCCTATGGCACGGACTATGACGCGTTCGACGCCGTTCCCTTCCCGGAACCACGCTGGAAAGCGCTTCAGGCAGCCGGAAACTACGAAGCCATGAGCCGGGTGCTCGACGTCCGGACAGCATGGATCGATTACCTCAACTTCGTCCACGGCGCAGTGCTCGAGCTGCGTCAAGACCTGTGGCACACCGTGCGAGAGGTTGACCCGCAACGCGGCCTTTCCGGAGTGAACGCGTCAGACGCCCGCTATCATGCCGTGGAAAAATGGGCACTCCATCAGACGTATAATGCTTTCACCGGCGACCAGTCTCTAAACCTCGTCGCCTACATCCGCCGCCTGGCGGCGCGACAGCGCTTCGGCCTGCGATTACGACATGAAGATATCAACGCGGTGATACCGGGACGCCGCGGTTTTGACCGTGAGAGCGTGATCGACCGGATCGAATGGGACGTGTTTCAAGCCTGCCTGCTTGGAGTGGACCATTACAATTTCGTATTCCCGGCCTGGGATGACAACCCGGCCTGGGACCGCGGGTTTGCCAACCCGCGCGCACGCGCCCTGGTCCGGGAAGCCTGGCGCGCTGAGCCCGTCACCGTTCCCGCCGGGTACCTGCATTCGTTTCGCAGCGACGGTCTGACCGGCGCCTACAATTTCGGGCCGATCTCGCTCTATCGCTGGTGGGTCATGAACGGATTCAGCGCCGCGTTCATCCGTACCGGTTCCGTTCCGCAGGTCTGGGCGGCGGACGGAAGGCTGGATGGCTTGGAGCGGATGCGCGTCGTGCTCGACGACGGTTCCCGCGCCTTGAGAGGATCTGCTGTGGACCGCCTGGTCCGTTACGTGGAGGACGGCGGGATGCTTATTCTCCTGGGGACCAGCGGCGAGACTATTCTCGGCGGCAATCACGACCGTTTTGAGCTCTGGCGCCGGCTGGGGTATCCCGTGCCCGAACCGCTACCAGAACGCCGAGAAGGACCGGCCGCTCTGGTATTCCACCAATCCGGCGCCCTGGACAACCTCGGCGAAGCGCTGCGTGAAGGGGCGGCGGCCCGATGTGCGTTCGGCGCGAAAACCGTGAGCGTCCCCCTGCAGTTCTACATGCCGCTTGCGGTTCCCGAGGGCGGTGCCGTGCTCGGCGCGATCGACGGCACCGCCGGAGCCGTGACGTGGAGCCACGGCCGCGGACGCGTCCTGCTCCTGGCAGGAGAACCGGGCGCCGTCCGGGAAGCCGATGTTCTGCGCCTGGCGGCGTCGGACGACCCTGCCGTGCGCCAACAGGCGGCACAGCGGCGCGAGGACGGTGCGATGGAGTTGAAACACCTCGCCACGGCCCTCTGGCAAGACAGCTTGGAGTGGGCCGGGGTGAGGCCGCCGGTAACCCTGTGCGGCGGCGACCTGCGAGTGGCCGTGCGGCAAACCGAAGGCAATTGGCTGGTGTACGGGTTTAATGCCGGTTCCGCTCCAGCCTATCCCCGGCTGCGCGTGGCCGTTCCGGACCCCGATGCACGCTACGTTGTGCGGCTCGAGACGCTGGATGCCGGCCGTTCACTGGGAACCGTAACCGGCGCCGCGCTTGCCGGCTCCGGTCTGCCACTGCCGGTGCTCCCTCCTAACCGCCTGGCCGCGGTGCGTATTTCCGCCGAACCCCATTGAAATCCCGTTCGCTTCGCCTTCCGAAAAGCGGTGCGTCCGCCGTCATCACCACCACCGCGCGCCGCACCCGCACGGCCCGCATCAGCAGGAGCCCGGGCAGCCGCATGAGCCGGACCAGGAACGCGATCGTCGCGAGCAGACCGATATCATAGTTCGTGGCGCCCAGCAGCATCGCCGCAGCAGAGGGTCAGACGCGGCCGTGCAGCGCCAACCGCAACCAGGCGAAGAACACAGCCGCCAGCAGCGCGGCCAGCATGACCAGGCGCCAGCGCGACGCCCTGCGGGTGTACGGATCCCGGCGCAGGCATGCCGCGTTGCGAGGCAAAGCGCCGACGTCGGTCAGGGTCCGGCCCAGCACGGCGTTGATTTTGACCCGTGCATTGACCGCCCAGCCGGTGGCATCGAGCAGCGGCCCCAGCACGCGGAGCCGGAGCTTGAGCCAACTCAGGAGCACAGACGGGCCCGAAATGAGCACGAGCACAGCCAGCACGGCCAGAAGCTTCTGCCACCAGGCGACGGCCAGGAAGGCTTTGACCAGCGCGGCAAACGCCGTGCCGACCGCGCCGGCGGCCAGCGCGAGGGCCGCGAAAATGCCCACCGTCTTCCCGATATCGAAGGCCGTCGGCGCCGTCCCGGCCGCCGCGGCCGGTCCGGCCGCGGCCGGCGATTCGGTGAGGCGGGACGCGCCCGCCCGGGTCTGCGCCTCGACGGCCTTGTCGCGGGCGCTGGCCCATTTCTGGAGCTGATCGCCGATGATCCGGGCCGCGCGTTTGTAAGGCGCCGTGAACGCCTGCCACAGGCTGATCGGGTTCTCGATGATCTTGACGATCGTCGCGTCCCAGTCCCGCCCCTGCCGGTCGTAAAAGATGCCGTTACGGCCGACCATGAGGTGATCCGAATCGCCCGCCGTGAAACCGGCGGCAATCGTCAACGTGCCGGACTGATCCTTGCGCGTGCACTCGCAATAGACGATGTAGATATTGCTTAGCGCCGCGAGGGCGGCATGTTTGGCGGCATCGGCGACTTTCACGCATAAGCGGCACCCGCGGCGGTCGAGATACAGGATACCGGCCTGGAACAGCGCCTGTTTATCGCGCGCATAGAAGTCGGCAAAGGACACGAAGTTGTTGAGCAGCGTGTACAGGTCGCGCTGATACCGGGCCAGCCGGTTGACGTCTTCCACCGCGGCGAGTTGGGGGGCCTTTTCGAGGTCCCGGGCAATCAGATCCGCCACGGCCTGCTCGGCGTCGCTCGCCAGGAGTTCGCGAATCCGCTGAATCCCCAGCTTCTCCACGTGGGCTCCCGCCTTGCTGCTCATCCACGCACCGTAAGGCGCAAAGTATTGTCCGATCGCGGACCAGCCGGACTCGTCGAGCGTCTCCACCCCCGGCCCGAGAACGGGCCGCACGACCTTCTCGACAAAAGCCGCCAGGCGCCCGGTCCAGGCCGGGTTGATCCCCTGCCCGAGCGGCAACGGCGCGCCGGCTTCGACATGCGCCAACGGCAGGTCGGCCACATCGTCTCCCAGCGTCGAGAGGTCGCCGGCCGCCAGGGCAGCCAGCTCACGTTCTCCCCGGTTGAGATACGCGGCGGCCCGCGCATCGAAGGCCGCCAGGCGGCAGCGCGCAAAGTAATCGTCAATTTTACCCCGCACGGCCTGCAGCGCGGCGTACGCAGGCGGCGTGTCGGCGCCGAGGGGCAGCACCCCTTCCCCGCCCTGGTCGGCGGCCTCCGCCTGCGCCCACCAGGCCGCAAAGCCGCGCAGCTCCGCGAAGAACGCCTGCACTATTTCCGTATCGGCTCCCGCCCGGCCGCTGCGGTCCGGCTTGCCGCCCACCGTTGCCAGGATATCGCGTAGCGCGTGTTGCACCGCCGGCTCGTCGGCGCTTTCGGGCGGGACAATGCCGTCGCCGTTGAAGCGCGCCCGGGAGAGGAGCCGGACCGCGTCCGTCGCCTGTTCCACCGTCAGGCTGTCCGCGTGCTGCGACGACGTGTTGGCCAGGATTTCCCGCGCGGACGACAGGAGCCGCGCGCCGGACGGGACCTGATCGTTGATCGCCTCGAGCGGCAGCGTCGTCTCCGGGCTGAGGAGCAGGGTCGGATCCTTCAGATGGGTCACCGCAAACCCAACGGCGTCGAGCAATTCGGGCACGCGTATCCGCCCGTCGCCGTCCGTATCCACGAGGTCGAGCGTAACGGGATCCAACTCGAGCCCCCGCGTCGGGCAGCTCAAGGCCACCCAGAGCTTGGGATCGAGCTCCGCCAGCCTGCGGAAATCCTCCCCGGATTCGATGACGACCTCGTAGACGCCGCCGATCCGCCGGAATTTCCAGCGGTGCCCCGCCCCCCCGCCTCCCCGGTAAACATGCGCTCTCATACAGCCGATTCCCTCGGGCAAAAGAGTAATCCTTTGCCCCGCCGGGGCAAACCCAAAAAACGAACCTCCGCCATCGGGAACCGGCCCCGCCGCCAGCGTGACACGCCTCAGCGGCAGGGTCCGGCCGGCACGGTCAGCGCCGCGTCCGCCGGGGGCAGATCGGTCATCAGATTGAGCAGCAAGGATCCCAGGGCGCTCGGCAGCGGCTGCGGATCGGCTGCCAGCGCGGCGGCCGCGGCAACGGCTTCCGGCGCGGGCGTCTCGTCGCCCTCGTAATGAGCGACGAAGGTGTCGGCGGCGACCGCCGAGAGGAAATCGACCTCGTCCGCCGGCAGGTCGGTCAGCAGCCGCAGCACCGTGTGCGCCACGTCATCCACCCAGGTCCAGACAAAGGCTTCGGCGTACTCGGGAAAGGGCACCCCGCCCAGATCGTAGTCGATGGCGGTGACGTACCGGCTCTCCAGGGTCAGCGCGCCGTCCGCCTGGAGCCCGGCGAGGCGGTACGGCGAGGGATACGTCACGAGGGAGCCGGTCTCCACGTCGTAGAGCTCCGCCGCGCCCCAGGCCCGGCGCGTGACGTCGTGGGCATGGAAATGACCCGTAAAGACCACGCGCAGGCCCGCCCCGGCCAGCGTTTCGGAAACGCGCTCCCAATCCTCGATCACGTAGTCCCCGAACAGCGCGCTCTGCCCTTCGAAATGCTCCAGGACGCCGTGATGCATCGCCGCCAGGGGCACGCACCCCGCCCGCCGGGCCCGGTCAAGCTGGTCCACGATCCAGTTCAGCGTCCGCGGCTCGAAACGTCCGCCCGTTTCGGGATGACCCTCGGCCAGGTTGTCTTTATAGATGCACGAGTCCAGCGCCAGCAGGCGCACGCCGGGCGCGGGTTCCGCCACGTAGCTGAGCGAAAACCGGTCCCGCGCGACGGCTTCCCCGTAACCGAAAGGTTTGTAAATGCGCTCGAACAGCGAGGGCGCCACCGGATGCACCGGGATCGCCAGCGGACCGAAGTAGGCACAGGCATGCGGGTTGTTGATGTCGTGGTTGCCGGGCACGACGAACACCTCGATCCCGGACGCTTCCAGCGCCTCGAGACGGCGCGCGAACCGCAGATGACTGGCCAGCGCGCCGTCCTTGGTCAGGTCGCCGCAGACGACGACAAAATCGACGCCGGCCGCGCGGATTCCGTCGAGGGCCGCTTCGAGAATGGCTTCGCTTTCGCGCAGCATCTTGCGGTCTCCGGCGAGGTATTCTTCAAAGGCCGCGCCCTCGGTCCCGAGACGCGCGTTGTAAAAATGCGGATCTGCCAGAACCGCAAACCGGGCACCCGATACGCCGCACGCGCTACCCGCGGCCAGGAGCGATACCATGAGAAAGACGAGAACTCGCTGCATACCTTCCTCCCTGTGGGCCCCTACTCTACGCCGGCCCCGCGCCCCGTGTCGCGTTAGAATTCTGCAAGCGGGGCTCCGGCTACCCGGAAAAGATTACCAGCAGCAACGGCAGGCCGACCAGCAGATAGGCCAGCGACGAGACCGTGAACACGGCGGCGGCTTCGCCGGGCTTGACGCGGAACATGTTCGCGACGGCGACGCCCATGACGCCCACCGGCACGGAGGACTGCACCAGGAAGACCTTCAGGGAGAGGCCTTCCAGCGGCCAGGGCGTCACCCGCGTCGCGGCCGCCAGCGCCAGCCCGATGAGCAGCCCGACGCCGTGACGCGTGCCGATGACGCACAGAATGGCGCGCCGGAAGGCCAGGACATGCGACACCCGGAGCCGCAACCCGACGGCGAAGTAGGCCAGGACAATGACCGCGTAGATGGCGCCGTCGAGAATGTGCCACGTGTGGATCTCGGGCGGCGGCGGCACGCGGAAGCCGGTCAGGATAATCGCCGCCAGACACGTATACAGACCGGCGGCGCGCCAGTGCAACAGGTTGCCGGTCATGAGCCGCGGCAGGGAGCGGCGCGGCGCATCCGGCGCAAAACGCTGTGCAATGGTGTAGGACAGCAGAACCAGCGCAAAAAACGTGTAGATGGCGTAGACCGTGCTGATGCCGAGCCCGTCGGGCCCGAACAGAAGATAGATCGCGAAACCGGCCATGGTCACCCCGTGATTGCCGATCCCCGAGCTCAAGCCGACCAGCCCGCGTTCGGCGCGGTCGCCAAACAGCCGGCGGCCGACGGCCAGCGCGAACAAGGCCATCAGCGTGGCCTGCAGGCCGCCGAGAAACGGCAGCCAGGCGTCCGACCACCGCAGGGGTGCGCCCCAGATTGCGAGGAACCCGACCAGGGGATAGCCCGCGACCGTGACCACGGTCATGACGGGCCTCGCCACCCACTCCAGGCCCCGCCGGCGGCCCGCCACGTAGCCGGCCGCCGCACTGGCCACGATAAGCCCGATCGAGAGGAAGAATTTCGCCGATACCGTCACAACA
>JAFGIZ010000164.1 GCA_016929365.1 Lentisphaerota bacterium | reverse complement strand
TCAGAAAGGGCTTCCCGTCCTCGCCGTCAAGTTCCCCGGAGCCTGGGCTCTGCTGGCCGAACGGCCAGCAGATGAAAAATGGTGGAGGTAAGGGGATTCGAACCCCTGACCTTCTGAATGCCATTCAGACGCTCTACCAACTGAGCTATACCCCCACCGGAGCGGGAACGACCCCATTCGTTCGGACCGCGCAAACAGCGTTGCGGACGACCGCGATGTAACCCGGCCGCCCCGTCTCCGTAAAACGCATGACGGGACGGACGGTTTTCGCTGCGTCCCCCTGCAGCGCACAACCCTCCGCAACGGGGGAGGGTCATAGCAGAGCCGCAGGGCGGTTGTCAAGCGCCGGGAGCCTGCGCCAGCCGTCCCATAAGGCTCTTTCCGCTGCCCCTGGCGGCATCCGCTTCGCGTACGGGCGGCGCCGCATTTCCAAGAGACAGGAAAAAGTTTCAATATCTGCAAAAAGTTTATTGACTTATGGTGGGGCAATGTGTTGATTAGTGTCACGTAGAGGGGGATGATGGAGTAATGGAGCAGGCGAACCCAGTGCTGGAGGATGAAGTTGCCGGGCAGGGTGTTTTTGTCAGCAACTTCACGCATTCGCTGGATCCGAAGAAACGGTTGACGATTCCCTCGGAGTGGCGGGCCCAGATCGGCACGCCCCGGAGCCTGTACATCCTGCCGGACGTCAATCAGCGCTGCCTGCGTTGTTTCCCGGCGGCGGAGATGATGCGGCGGATCGAGCGGTTGCGGCAGCACGCGATCTCCGACCCCAGGGCGCGCCAGTTTGCGCGGGTCCTCGCGGCGCAATCGGACCTGGTGTCGTGGGATGCGCAGGGGCGCATCCGGATCAAGAACGAGTTGCTGGAGTACGCGGGGTTAGTGGACCAGGTGAAGCTTGTGGGCGCCTTCGAGACGTTCGAGCTCTGGGCGCCCGAAGCGTTGAAGTCGGCCGGCGGCATGGACCCGGACAGCGTGCGGGAAGCGGCGAAGTACGTGGGCTTCTAGCGCGGGCCGCGGCCCGTGCCGGCGGAACGGACAGCGATGCATGAGCCGGTGATGGCGACCGAGGTGCTGGAGCAGTTGAACGTGAAGCCGGGCGGCGTGTACGTGGACGGGACCGTGGGAAGCGGAGGCCATGCGCGGGCGATGGCGGAGCGCGCGGGGGCCGCGGGCCTGGTGATCGGTTTGGACGTGGACACCGAGGCGCTGGAGCGGGCGCGGGCGCGGTTGCGGGAGGCGCCGGCGCGCACGGCGTTGCGGCACGGGAGTTACGCGGAGATGGACGAAGCGGTACAGGCATGCGGCGTCGAGGCCGTGGACGGCGTCTTGCTGGACCTGGGGGTGTCGTCGGAACAACTCGACGAGGCGCGCCGGGGGTTCACCTTCCAGGCGGACGGTCCGCTGGACATGCGCATGGACCCGTCGGCGGGACCGACCGCGGCGGCCTGGTTGCGGGACGTCGACGAAGCGGAGCTCTGCCGCGTGCTGCGCGGCTTCGGCGAGGAGCGGGCGGCGCGCCGTATTGCGCGCCGCATCGTGCGGGCGCGTGCGGAGGCCCCGGTCGATACAACGCTCCGGCTGGCGGGGCTTGTCCGTGCGGCCCGGGGCGGCCGGCGGGGCCGGACACACCCCGCCACGCAGACTTTCCAGGCGATCCGAATGGCGGTGAACCGGGAACTGGAGCACCTGGAGGCGGGCCTGGAAGCGGGTCTGCGCGTGCTCAAGCCCGGCGGACGGATGGCGGTGATTTCGTTTCACAGTGTGGAAGACCGGGCGGTCAAGCGGTGTTTCGCGGCCCACGCCGGGCGGTGGGAGTCCCTGGCGCAGGGCGGCCGGGTCTGGCGGGGGGAAACCCCGGCCGTGCATCGTGTGACCCGCAAGCCGCTGACGCCCTCGGCGGAGGAGTGCCGGCGGAATCCGCGCGCGCGCTCGGCCAAGTTGAGAGTTGTAGAAAGGACGATGCCATGAAACGTGGGAACCGGAAAAAGAACAGCCGCGGGTTCATTGTTCCCGTGCCGTACATTGTGCTCGTTTTTGCGGCCGCCTTTGCCGCGCTGGGCCATATCTGGCTGGGGTGCCGCCAGGCGGCGCTGGGCCGGGATCTCAAGGTGCTGGAGCACGAACATCTGCAGCTGGTCGAAAAGCTGTGCAACGAAGCGTACAAGTGGGCGCAGATGAAGTCGCCGCGCGGCATGGAGCGCGCGCTGAAGCGCTGCGGCCTGGACATGACGTGGCCCGCGCAAACGCAGATCGTGCGACTGAGTCCCCGGGACCTGGCGCCCGCCGACACGCCGGAAACGGACCGGAACGCGTATGCCTTCCGGCCCGTCTGGGAGCGTACGCCCTGATGTCCGAACGCAGCGTGATGACTCGCCTGGCGGTGAGCGCGGTCGCGCTTCTGCTGGCCATGACGGGGCTGGGCTTCCGCCTGGCCTTTTTGCATCTGGGGCCGCATGAGGCCCTGCGCCGCTCGGTCGAAGCCAACCGCCGCTGGCAGGAATCCCTGCCGGTGCGGCGGGGCACGATCGTGGACTGCCGGGGCGAACAGAACATCCTGGCGGTGGACCGGACGGTCAAACACGTCTGCGCCGAGCCCGAACGGGTTGTGGCGGCGGACGCCGTGGTCCGCACGGCGTCGGTCCTGGCCGAACACCTGGACCTGCCGACGGACAGCGTGGCCGTGCGCCTGAACCGGCCGGAGGCGTCTTACACGCGCATCAAGCGGTATGTCCCGGTCGAGGAGCTCGGGGCGCTCCGCCGGGAAGATCTCCCGGGCGTGTTCTTCGAGGATGCCCGGCTGCGCTATTACCCCCAGGGCCGCTTCATGTGTCACGTGCTGGGTTTTGTCAACCACGAGAACGTTCCGGGCGGGGGCGTGGAGTTGAGCATGCACGAGTATCTGAAAGGCTGCCCGGGCCTGCTGGTCAGCCGCAAGAACGCGCTGCGGCAGGAGCTCTACAACCGGCGCGACCGCTACATTCCCTCCGTCGCCGGCGCGGATGTGCGGTTGACGCTGGATCAAAACATCCAGTATGCGGTGGAAAAGGCGCTTGACGGGGTCATGGAGGAGCATGCGGCGAAGGGGGCCTGGGCCATCGTCCAGCGGGTGTCGACGGGCGAAATCCTGGCGATGGCGAGCCGGCCGGCATTCGATCCGAACCGGTTCAACGAGGTGGACTCGCAGGATCCCTTCAAGAACCGGGCGATCGCCTACGTTTACGAGCCGGGTTCGACCCTCAAAGTCGCCACCATTGCTGCGGCGTTGAACGAGGGCACGGTGCATCCGGACAGCGTTTTCGACTGCGAGAACGGCGCCTGGTGGTATGGCAACCACGTCCTGCACGATTACAAGGCGTTTCCGCGCCTGACGCTGGCGGACGGGCTCAAGAAATCGAGCAACATTCTCACGGCGAAAGTCGCACTGACGCTCCGGGAAGAGACCCTGTACCGCTACCTGCGGGATTTCGGACTGGGCGGGCCGCTGGAGATCGATCTGCCGGGCGAGGAACACGGCATCCTGCATCCGGTCTCGAGCTGGAGTGCGGTCAGCGCCTCGCGCATCGGGATCGGGCAGGGGGTGGCCGTGACGGCCTTGCAGATGCTGGGCGTGGTGGCGGCGATCGCGAATGACGGGTGCCTGATGCGCCCGTACTGCGTGGCGTCCGTGCGCCGGCCGGGCGGGGTGGTCCTGGCGCGGACGGAGCCGCGGGTGTTGTCGCGGCCGATCCGGCCGGAGACGGCGCGGCTGATGCGCGCCCTGATGTACCGCGTTACCGAGGAGGGCGGCACGGGCTGGCGCGCCCGCGTGCCCGGCTACACGGTGGCCGGCAAGACGGGCACCGCGCAGAAGCCGGTGGCGGGCGGCTATTCCAGCACGGCCTACATAGCCTCGTTTGCCGGATTCGTGCCCGCGGACAAACCGGAGATCGCCGCGATCGTGGTGGTGGACGAACCGCAGCCGCAGCACACGGGCGGCCGCGTCGCGGCGCCGGCGTTTGCGACCATTGCCGCCGAGACCGCGCGCTACCTGGGCCTGCCGCCGGCCCGGGAGCGCCGGTCTCTCGTAACCGTGAACCGGGAAGAGCGGGCGGGCGGGGAAAACGGCTGAGGGGTTTCCCCGCGTTCGCGCGCCGCCGTTTGGGGAGGGGTCGTGAAACTGGACGCGCTTCTGAAAGATGCGGCTGTCACCGCGGTCGACGGTCCGCGGAACGCAGCGGTCAACGGCATCGCTTGCGACTCGCGCCAGGTGCGGCCCGGATACCTGTTCGCCGCGCTCCCGGGCGCGCACGTTGACGGCTGGTCTTATGCGGAGGACGCGGTCAAGCGCGGGGCCGCCGCGGTGGTGACCGAATCGACGGCGCCGGCCCACCTGCCGGTCAGCGTGGTGCGGGTCGCAGACGCGCGGGCCGCGGTGGCGCGCCTGGCCGCGGCGTTCCACGGGTATCCGTCCCGCGAGCTGCACATGACGGGGATCACCGGGACCAACGGGAAAACCACGGTGGCGTACATGATTCGCGACGTGCTGCGGGCGGACGGACGGCGGCCGGGACTTTTGACCACGGTGGAGTACGCCGTCGGGCGCCGGGAAATCCCCGCGGCGCGCACCACCCCGGAGGCGCCCGAGTTGCAGGGGCTGCTGGCGCAGATGACGGCCGCAGGCTGCGCCTGCGCGGTGATGGAGGTGTCTTCGCACGCGCTGGTCCAGAAACGGACCGAGGGCGTGGATTTCGATTGCGCGGTGTTTACCAACCTGACGCGGGACCACCTGGATTATCACGGCACCATGGAGGCGTACTTCGAAGCCAAAAGCCTGTTGTTCCGCGGCCTGGGACGCGGCGCAAAGGGCGCGGCCGCGGCCGTCATGCATACCGACCACGAGTGGGGCCGCCGCCTCGCGGCGGTGCCGTGGCTCCGGGCGGACCGGCTGACCTACGGGCTGGAGGCGGGCGCCGACGTGCGCGCCGAGGATGTGCGCTTGTCTTCCGAAGGCAGCGCGTTTCGCGTCGTGTCGCCGTGGGGCGCGACGCCGGCCCACATCCGGCTGCTGGGCCGGTTCAACCTGTGCAATGCCCTGGCGGCCTTCGCGGTCTGCGGGAGCCTGGGCGTCGCACCCGAGCTGACGGCGGCCGCCTTGTCCGAAATGAAACGTGTGCCCGGACGGCTCGAGCCGGTGGAGACGGGACGGCCGTTCCAGGTCTTTGTCGATTATGCGCATACCGACGACGCGCTGGAACACGTGCTGACGACACTGCGCGAGATTACGCCGAACCGTCTGCTTGTCGTCTTCGGCTGCGGCGGGGACCGGGACCGCAGCAAGCGGCCGATTATGGGCCGCGTGGCGGAACGGCTTGCGGATGTGAGCATTGTGACGTCGGACAATCCGCGCTCCGAAAACCCCGCGGCCATTATCGATGCGATCCGGGCGGGTTTCACGGACGCGGGTCGCTGCGAGGCGATCGCGGACCGCCGCGCCGCGATTGAGCGGGCGCTGACGCTGGCGGAGGCGGGCGATGCGGTCCTGGTGGCCGGCAAGGGCCATGAAACCTTCCAGGAATGTGCGAACAAGACGGTGCCGTTCGACGACCGGCAGATCGTGACGGCCTGGGCAAAAAGGTAACGGCGTGGCGCGTTTTACGGCAGAGGAACTGGCCCGGTGGACGGGCGGGGTGTGGCGGGGCCGGCCGCCCGAGGGATTTGAGGGGGTCAGCCACGATACCCGCACACTGCATCCGGATGCGTTGTACGTGGCGCTCAAGGGCGAGCGTTACGACGGGCACGCGTTTGTCGAAGAGGCGTTCCGCCAGGTGGCGGGCGGCGCGGTCGTGGAGCGGGAGGAGGCCGGGGGCGGGATGGGACCGCTCCTGCTGGTTCCGGATACGCGCGTCGCGCTGAAAGCGATGGCGCGCGGCTACCGGCGCAAGGTGGCCCCGCGGATCGTGGCGGTCACCGGGAGCGCGGGGAAGACGACGGTCAAGGAACTGCTCGCAGACATGCTGGCGCGGCGGGTCGCGGCGGCCCGGACCCGGGGTAACTGGAACAATGCCGTGGGCGTCTCGCTGAGCGTGCTGGAGATGGAGCCCGATGCGGAGGCGGGAGTCTTCGAGATCGGCACCAATCATCCGGGTGAAATCGAGGAGTTATGCCGCGTGTTGGAGCCGGATTGGGGGGTGGTGACCAACATCGGACCGTCGCATCTCGAGTTTTTCGGCACGGAAGCGGCCGTGGCCGGGGAGAAGGGCGCGTTGCCCGCCTGCCTGCCGGAAGACGGCACGGCGGTCCTGAATGCGGACGGGGGGTTCGTGGACATTCTGCGGTCGCGGGCGGGTTGCCGCGTGGTGACGGCCGCCCTGGGGGCGGCCGGGGCGGATTACACGGGCGAAACGGAACCGGCGGGGGGGCTGGCGGTGCGGGAGCCCGGCGCCCGCGCGCCGGTGCGCGTCGGCGCGATACCGCCGGGACCCCACATGGCCGCGAACGTTCTGCTGGCCGCGGCGACGGCGCGGGAGTACGGCATCGACTGGGACGCCGTGCGCGAAGCGCTGGGGGCATACCGGGGGGCGCCCCTGCGCTGGGAGATTTGCGAGGCGGGGGGGGTTCGGGTGATCAACGACGCCTACAATGCCAATCCCGCCAGTATGCGGGCGGCGGTGGAGGCGTTTGCGCGGGAGCCCGTGCGGGGCCGGCGCCGGCTGGTGCTGGGCGGGATGCTCGAGTTGGGGCGGCAGGAGGCGGAGGCGCACGTTGCCCTGGGCGGTGCGATTGCGGCGCACGGCGCGTGGGCGGGATTGATCGTTGTCGGCCCGCTGGGCGGGCTGATTGCCGACGGGGCGGAGCAAGCCGGTATGCCGCGGGCGGCGGTCGACCGTTGCGCGGACAACGCCGACGCCGCGGCGCGGCTGGCGGAACGGGCTGCGCCGGGGGACGCGGTGCTGGTGAAGGGCTCGCGGGGAATGCGACTGGAAGAGGTTGTCGAACAGTTTGTACGTTTAAGGAGCGGGAACCATGAATCCAGATAGCTGGACGGTCAGACAGGAAGCCGGGCAGCCCGGCCGCCGTGCCGGGGCGGAGTACGGCAGGCGCGGAAACGAAGCCGTACGGCCGGGCCGCGCCGGATCCGGGCGGGAAAGCCCCTTCGCCTCGCCGGTGATGCCGAACGGCGATCCGCCCGCGCTGATGCTGTGGGGCGGCGAAGACGACGGCGGGCGGAGGTAAAACGCGCATGTTCTACTACCTGCATACCCTCCAGGAAGCATGGTCGGCGCTGCGCGTGTTCCGTTACGTTACGGTGCGCACCGTGGGCGGCGCGGGCACGGCGTTCGCGATCTGCGTGCTGGCCGGGCCGCCCGTGATCCGCTGGCTGCAGCGTTGCCGTTTCGGCCAGGTCGTGCGCAAGGAGGAGGCGCCGCCCTTGTACCTGTTGCATTCTTCCAAGGAAGGCACGCCCACGATGGGGGGCATCCTGATTATCGGGGCGATTGTCGTATCCACGCTTGTCTGGGCCGTGCCGACGAATCCGCTGGTCTGGCTGGTACTGGCCACGCTCGTGTACATGGGGCTGGTCGGATTGTGGGACGACCTGGTGAAGATCTCGGGCCGGCATTCCCGCGGGTTGCCGGGACGGGTCAAGCTGCTGCTGGAAATCCTCTGGGTGCCGGCGGCGCTGGCCGCCCTGCTGGCGCTGCCCGAAACGCGCGACCACGTCCGCAGCCTGATGGTCCCGTTTATCAAGGTGCCCGCCGCGCGGCTGGGGCTTGCCGGGGCGGCGCTGTTCGTGGGCGTGGTGCTGATCGGCGCCAGCAATGCCGTGAACCTGACGGACGGGCTGGACGGGCTGGCCATCGGCTGCAGCAGCTCGGTGGCCATGTCGTACGCCGTGCTGGCGTACGTGGCGGGGCACGCGGCGTTTGCGGAGTACCTGCTGGTGCCGTACGTGCGCGGCGCGGGCGAGCTCGCGGTTTTTTGCGGATGCATGGCGGGCGCGTGCCTGGGGTTCCTGTGGTATAATTGCCATCCGGCGCGCGTCTTCATGGGGGATACGGGCAGCCTCGCGCTGGGCGGCGCGATTGCCATGACCGCCGTGGTGATCAAGCAGGAACTCGCGCTGGTCATCGTGGGCGGGGTGTTTGTCATCGAAGCGGTGAGCGTGATTGTGCAGGTGGTGTCTTTCAAGCTGCGGGGCAAGCGGGTCTTTGCCATGGCGCCGCTGCATCATCATTTCGAGATGAAGCAATGGAGCGAGACGCAGGTCACCGTACGGTTCTGGATTCTGTCGATTATTTTTGCGCTGCTGGGCGTGTTGACGTTGAAAATCAGGTAAGGGCGGCGCGTGATGCACGACCAACGGGCACTGGTCCTGGGGCTGGGCGCGAGCGGGCAGGCCGCAGCGGCGCTGTTGCGCCGGGAGGGCGCGGATGTGACGGTGATTGACGGCGCGGATACGGCCGGGCTGCAGGAGCGCCGCAGGCGGCTGGAGGCGGAGGGCGTGCACGTCCGGCTGGGCTGCGGCGACGTGCCGGCGGGCCGCTTTGACGTCGCCGTGGTCAGTCCCGGAATCCCCGCCGACGGCGCCTGGGTCCGGGCGCTGGAAGGGGGAGGCGTCCCGGTTGTGGCGGAGCTCGAGCTGGCCGCGCGGCGGTGTGCCTGTCCGATGCTGGCGGTGACCGGTACCAACGGCAAGAGCACCTGCGTCAAGCTCTGCGGCGAGGCGCTGGGCCTGGCGGGGCGCCGGGCCGTGTGCGCCGGCAATTATGGGCTGCCCTTGAGCGCGGCGGTGGCCGCGGACACGCCGCCGGACTGGATGGTTGTCGAGGTGAGCTCGTTTCAGCTCGAACGGGTCGAGACGTTTCATCCGCGCGTCGGCGTGTTGTTGAACGTGCAGCCGGATCACCTGGACCGGCATGGGAGCCTGGCGGCCTACCGGGCGCTGAAAGCGCGCCTGTTCGAGCGCATGGAGGCCGGCGATACCAGGGTGGTTCCGGAGTCGGCCGGCGCGCCGGAGGGCGCGAACGGCGCGGGTCCCGAGTGCCGGACGTTCGGAACGGGGCCGGCGGTGCGTTATCGTTATGTGGACGGCGCGGTGCGCGGCGCGGACGCCCCCGTTTCCCTCCGCGGCACCGTATTCGATAACCCCGTGTGGGGGCTGACCGCGGCCGCCGCGACGGCCGCGCTGACGGCCTGCGGCGTGCAGCCGGACCTGGTGGCCAGGGCTTGCCGGGATTTCACGCCGCTGCCGCACCGCATGCAGCGCATTGCGGCGGTCGGCGGCGTGTCCTTCATCGACGACTCCAAGGCCACGAACCTGGCGGCCCTGCGGGCGGCGCTGCGGATGTGCCCGGCGGGGCGGACCCGTCTGATTGCGGGCGGACGGCTGAAAGAGGAGGGGCTGGAGGATTTGAAAGAAGTGCTGGCCAAAACGGTACGGACGGTCTATGGTATCGGCGAAAGTGCGGCGCGGATGCAGTGGGCGTGGGAGTCGGCGGTGCCGTTCCGGGTGTGCGGCAGCCTGCCCGCGGCGGTTGCGGCCGTGTGGCGGGAGGCGGAACCGGGAGAGACGATACTCCTTTCGCCGGGGTGCGCCAGTTTTGACCAGTTTAGAAACTACGAAGAACGCGGAGAGGTATTTGCAGCATGCGTAAAGGAACTCAAGACGGGAGGAGCAGCATGAGAACAGCGTTGGTAGTGACAGCCGTGGTGGCGGCGCACGTGGCGGCCGTGGCAGGGGTCATGATCATTCAGGGATGCGGGACCATCGTAAGGCCCTCGGCTCCGCCGGAGCCGCCTCTGATGCCGCCGGCACCGGAAGAGATGGCGGCGCCGGAGCCCGTGCCCGTGAAGCCGGAGCCGCAGCAATGGCCGGCGGAGACGACGACATACACGGTCCGGCCGGGCGACTCGCTGTCCGTGATCGCGACGCGGTACGGACTGAGCGTCGCCGAGATCGTGGCCCTGAACGGGATTCGGAATCCGGACATGATCCGAGAGGGACAGAAGCTGGTGCTGCCCGGCAGCGTGGACGTTGAGGCGCCGGCGCCGGCGACC
>JAFGIZ010000163.1 GCA_016929365.1 Lentisphaerota bacterium | reverse complement strand
TCCGTCATCGGCTCGTCCAGGTGCCAGAGGGTCCGTTCCACGTCCTCCGCCCGGATATCGTCCAGCATCAGCACGTGGTGCTCCGTCTCGAACAGCTCGGCCACCTGCTTCGCGTAGTCCAGCTCGCTGAAGGACGGATCGGAATAGCCGATCGTAAAGGTGCGCAGCGGGCCGGAAATGTGGCGGCGCATCATGGCCACCAGGGCGCTCGAATCGAGGCCGCCGGACAGGAACACGCCCAGCGGCACGTCGCTCACGAGGTGGCTGCGCACGGCGTCCTCCAGCAGTTCCCGTTCGCGCGCCACGGTTTCGTCCCAGTCGAAAATGTTGCGGTCCGGCGCGAAGCTGAGGTCCCAGTACCGCCGCACGTCCAGGGTGCCGTCCCGGAGCGTAAAACAATGTCCGGCCGGCAGCTTGTGGATCCCGCGGAACATCGTCTTCGGCGCCGGCACGAATTCGAAGCCCATGTAGTCGTAGAGCGCGTCGCGGCGCAGCTCGCGCGGCACGCCGGGCGCCTCGAGGATCGCCTTGATCTCGGAGGCGAACACCAGCCGGCCGCCCCGCCAGGCGTAGTAGAGCGGCTTGATGCCGATCCGGTCGCGCGCGGCAAACAGCGTCTTGCGTTGCGCGTCCCAGACCGCGAAGGCAAACATGCCGCGCAATTTGTGCACGCAGTCCGCTCCGTACTCCTCGTAGGCGTGCACGATCACCTCGGAATCGGTATGGCTGGCGAACCGGTGGCCGCGGGCCTGCAGCACGGACTTGAGCTCGGCGAAATTGTAGATCTCGCCGTTGAACACGAGGCGGCAGCTCCCGTCCTCGTTGCGCATGGGCTGGCGGCCGTCCTCGCTCAGGTCGATAATGCTGAGCCGGCGGTGCCCCAGGGAGATCCCGTCGGCGCCGTACGTCCCGTGCTGGTCCGGTCCGCGGTGCGCCATCGTCGCGGCCATCCGCTCGGCCAGGTCCGGGTCGTTCCAGTTAAAACCGCAAATCCCGCACATAATCGGGGCGGGGCATCAGGAAGCCGCGCCGCGGCACTCCGCCGCGCCGACCGGCCGTGTCCCCGCGCTAAAGGTACCCATTCTCCCTGTACCACTCATACGTCCGCCGCAGGCCTTCGTCCAGGCCGACCGCCGGCTCGTATCCCAGCTCGCGGCGCGCCCGGTCGATCTTGAACGCGCGGTTCTGGCGGAACCAGTCGGCGCGCCGCCGGAAGAGGGGCGGATCCATCGGCAACGGCTTGTACAGCAGCTCGACCAGGGCCGACCCCCAGTAGAGCGGGGCGAACGGAAAATGCCGGATCTTGAGGTCCACGTGCATCACTGCCGCGATCTTCTGCACGATCTCCTTGATCGTATAGTATTGATCGTCGGCAATGAGGTACGTGCGTCCCTTCCCCTCCGGCTTCTCCGCCGCCAGCTCGAAGGCGTCCATGAAATTGTCGATATAGAGCGGGTGGTACCACGCCGTGCCCGGCCCGAAGAACGGAAACATGCCTTTGCGGACCTGCCGGAACAGCATCAGGAACCGCCCGGGATCGCCCGGCCCGTAAATTGCCGTGGGCCGCAGGATCGTGATGTCCATGCCCTGCGCCATGAACTCCTGCGCCACCTTTTCGCCCTGGTACTTGGTGTACTGGTAGTAGTCCTCCGGCTCGATCGGCGTGTCTTCGTCGCCCGGCGGGTTGTCCACGTTGCCGTGCACGCCCTGGGTGCTGCAGTAGACGATCTTGCGCACCCCGGCGGCCTGCGCGATCTCGAGCAGCCGCCGCATGGCCGTCACGTTCGTGTCCCAGTAGACCCGCTTGGGCAGGTTCACGCGCCGGAAGGCCGCGGCGAGGTGATAGACCACGTCATGTCCGGGAATCATCTGTTCGAGCAGGGCGTCGTCCTGCACGGTGCCGACGGTAATCTTCGCGCCCTCCGCCTCGAGCGCGTCGTAGATGATGCCCCGCGCGTTGTCCAGTACGTCGACTTCGTGTCCGCGCGACAGGAGCCGGCGCGTCAGATGGCTGCCCGTGAACCCCGTTCCCCCCGTGACCAATACCCGCATAGCCTCATCTCCCTTCCGGTACAAACTCCGCCACGACCGGCGACCCCCAGCGCGCCGTGAGCCCGGCCCGCCGGCACAATGCCTCCAATCCCGCCGACAATCTGCGCGATTTGAATACCCGATGCAAGACCATTGGCAACAGGAACTGGGCGCGCCGGCGCCGGAGCACGAATCCCCGATCCCGGAACGCCCCGCACACCTCCTCGTGCCGGAAGAGACGCCACGTGCGCGTGTTGCCCTCCAGGCCCTTCTTGGCCTTGAACAGGAAAGGCGCCAGCCGGTTGACGCTCTGGCTGGTCGGATAATCGACGATCACCGCCGACCGCGCCGTGCGGCACAGCTCCCGCACCAGCTCCGGCCAGCGCGTGCAATGCGTCAGCATCCGGAACGCGATGACGCGGTCAAACGACCCCTCGCCGAACGGCAGGTCGATGACGTTGCCCACCCGGAAGGCGCACGCGCCGCCGTCCGCGATGTCCGCGATCCGCTTGCGGCAGGACGCGGCGCTGCCCAGCACGGTCACCCGGAACCCCGCGCGGCAGAGCGGCCGCGCCAGCTGCCCGTGCCCGCCCCCCACGTCCAGCACGGTTGCCCCGGGCGCGTCGCGCAGGAAATCGAGGACAATCCGTTCCTGGACCTCCAGCATCCACGCGCCGACGGCGCCCGCGAAGCGCGTGGCGTAGTCGTCCGAGGAGGTTTCTATGTCGGCCGTTTCGGGAAAAGCCTGGTCCATAGCATCACCTCGCCGCAGCCTACCCCACGGCCGCCGGCTTTCCGAGACCGAATTTCGGCGCATCTTTGGCTTGATCTGCATGGCCCTCTTCGCCGAATCTCCCGTCAAGCCGATGCAGCTCTCCGTCGTCATCCCCGTGTATAACGAAGCGCCGTGTCTCGACGCCCTCGGCGACGAGCTGCACGCCGCGCTCTCCGGGCGGTACGGCGCCTGGGAGGTTATCCTGGTGGACGACGCCAGCACCGACGACAGCCCGAACCGCCTGCGCGCGTTGTGCGCACGCCTGCCGGGCTTCCGGTCGCTGCGGCTCGCGTCCCACCAGGGCCAGAGCGCGGCCCTGGCCGCCGGCTTCGAGGCCGCCCGGGCACCCGTGATCGCCATGCTCGACGCCGACGGCCAGAACGATCCCGCCGACATCCCGCGCCTGGTGGACGCCCTGGACCGCTGCGACCTGTGCTGCGGTATCCGCGCCGAGCGCCGCGATACCGCGGCCCGCCGCTGGGCCGGGCGGCTCGCCAACGCCGTCCGCAACCGCATCCTGGGGGAGTCCGTCACCGACACCGGCTGCACCCTCAAGGCCGTCAAGGCGGACTTCGTCCGCGGCCTCTTCGTCTGGGACGGCATGCACCGCTTTCTGCCCGCCCTGGTCCGCCTGCGCGGGGGCGTCGTCACGGAGCAGCCCGTCACTCACCGCCCGCGCCGCGCCGGGCGCGGCAAGTACACCAACCTCGGACGCCTGCGCCGCGTCGCCGCCGACCTGCTCGCCGTGCGCTGGATGCAGCAGCGCGCCCGTTCCATCGAAACGGACCCCGCATGAACGCCCTGAGCACCTTCTTCGCCCCCCTCATGCACCCGCTCGGCGCGCTCGGGCTGATAGGCCAGTGCCTGTTCTTTTCGCGCTTCCTGCTGCAGTGGGTCGTCTCCGAGAAACGGCGCGAGTCCACCATGCCCGTCGGCTTCTGGTACCTGTCCCTGGCGGGCGGCGTGCTGGTCTTCAGCTACGCGCTCTGGCGCCGGGATCCGGTCATCACGCTCGGCCAGTCGGTCGGGATCTTCGTCTACACGCGCAACCTGGTGCTTATTTACCGGAAGCGCCGTGCTCACGCCGGGTCAACCTGACGTACCCGCCGTCCAGGGGCTGCGCGCGAAAATCGCCGCTCTCCCGCAAGGCCTCGAAAGCGGCGCGTTCGCGGCCGGCGGTTTCGCCTTCGGCGTACCACGCGACGTCGATGCGGTGCCGCCGGGGATCGTAGAACTGCGGGATCAGCAGGTCGGCCCGGTTCCCGCAGAACGGGGTCAGGCGCTCCGGGGAGAGCAGCACGCCGTCCTGCGGCAACGCGCGCGCGGCGCGCAGCGCCGCGCGGCCG
>JAFGIZ010000162.1 GCA_016929365.1 Lentisphaerota bacterium | reverse complement strand
TGGCGCCGGCAACAGGCACGACGAATCCCGCTCCCTTGTAAACCAGGAAATCGCGGATGGGCAGCTCCCAGCCCGCGGGACGCCCCTTCAGGTTGGGGTCGTGCGAAAGACTGAGGTGCGTCTTGACCATGCACGTGCCGAGCCCGGCGCATGCGGGGTCGGCCTCCAGGGCGCGGGCCTTTTCCAGCGCGACGTCCGAGTAGTTCACGCCGTCGGCCCCGTAGACGTCGCGGGCAATGCGCTCGATGCGTTGGCGCAGGGGCAGGTCCAGGTCATAAAGGAAGCGGAAATCCGACGGTTCCTCGCAGGCGGCGATAACGGCCTCGGACAGTTCACGCGCGCCCTCCCCGCCGCGCTCCCAGTGGTCGGAGAGCGCGGAAAAAGCCCCGTGGGCTTCGGCCGCGCGGCGGACGGCCCGGATCTCGTCCGGGGTATCGGTATGGAAAGCATTGACGCAGACGACGGGCTTCACGCCGCTGCGGCGCACCGTGTCCACGTGGGCAATAAGGTTCTCGCAGCCCTTTTCGACCAGCCCGACGTTCTCCTTGAGGTAGGCTTCGTCGAGCGGCCGACCGGGCCGTACGTCGGGGCCGCCGCCATGCATTTTAAGCGCGCGCACCGTGGCGACGATGACGACGGCGCTGGGCGTGAGGCCGGAAAAGCGGCACTTGAGGTTCCAGAATTTTTCGAATCCGATATCCGCGCCGAAACCGCTTTCCGTGACATGATAATCGGCGAGCCGGACGCCGACCTGGTCGGCGATGATGGAGCTCTGCCCGATGGCAATATTGGCAAACGGACCTGCGTGGACGAGTACCGGCTGCCCTTCGATGGTTTGCAGCAGGTTGGGGTTGACGGCATCGACCATCCAGGCCGTCATGGCGCCGTCGACTTCCAGGTCGGCGGCTGTGACGGGGCCGCCGCGGCGGTCGTAAGCCAGAACGATGCGGCTCATGCGTTCTCGCAGGTCCGCCAGGCCGGTGGCGACGGAGAGGATGGCCATGACTTCGCTGGCTACGGCAATCGAAAAGCCGGACTCCATGGGATAACCGTCCATCTTGCCGCCGTTGCCGATCGAAATGTTGCGCAGGGCCTGGGCGCAGAAGTCCATGACCCACTGGAACTGAACGCGGCCGGGGTCGATGTCGAGCCGGCGGAGACGGCTGCGGGCCAGGCGCTCGTCGTCGTAGTTGCGTTCGTGCTGCAGGCGGGCCGTGAGGGCCACCATGGCGAGGTTGTTGGCGTTGGCAATGGAATCGATATCGCCCGTGAGGCGGATTGAGAGCGGCGTCAGGGGGATACATTGCGACAGGCCGCCTCCCGCGGCGGACCCCTTGATGTTGAAGGTGGGGCCTCCGCTGGGCTGGCGGATAGCCCCGATGACGCGTTTGCCGAGCCGCCCGAGGCCCTGCACCAGGCCCATGGTGGTGGTCGTTTTGCCTTCGCCCAACGGAGTGGGAGTAATGGCGGTCACGTCGATGTAGCGTGCGCGGGGCGCCTCGCGCAGCCGTTCGACGACCTTGCGCTGGTCGACCTTGCCGAGGTTGCGGCCCATCGGTATGAGCTCGTCGGCGCGCAGTCCCATCTCGCCGGCCAGACGGTCCAGCGGGACCATGTCGGCTTCGGCCGCCTGCGCGATCTCCCAGTCCTGCATGCGTATCGGGTCAAGTTTCATGGCAGTTCCCATTCCATAATCTGCGTGTCGTCGGCCCCGTGCAGCCGTGCCGGTACGCGGTTTCCGGAAACCTGAAAAGCGGAATCATGCCGGATCGCGCGGGACGCGGTCAAGCGCCGATCCCCGGAATGGGGCACGGCTATTTCACCTCCTCGCGCAGGCCGCGGGTCACGAAATCGATATATTCGACAGGGAAGACGATGCCGGACGCCGCGTTGCCGATATGGGCGTTCATGCGCATGTAGAAACGTGTCAGGAGGGTGGTGTTGACGGCTTCGATGCTGCTCATCTCGGTCTCGAACAGGCTTTTCTGCAGCGCCTTGATACGGGGCTTGGCGCGCTTATATGCTTCGAGGATGTGATGGGCGGCTTCGGCGTCCGAGTGGACTACGGCGCGCTCCAGTTGCGGAAACTGGCCGGCCACGGCCTGGTGAATCTCGTCCAGCGAGGCGAAGTGACGGTAGCCGCCCACACCGCCCTCGATCCGGGCGCCCACGCCGAAGATGTTGCGGGCATGGTCGCCGAGACGCTCGATGTCCTTCGCCATGATCATGACCGCCAGGCAGCCGGCCAGGTCGCGGCCGGGGTTCAACGCGAGATGCTCAACCACAATGCGGCGGACCGTGCGCTCGGATTCGTTGACGGCGCGGTCGCGCCGGCGCATATCCGCCGCGATCTTGTCGGGGAGGGTTTCGCCCTTGCACACTTCCCAGGCGCGCACGGCGATATAGCCGCTGTCCGCGACCATGTTGCCGAGGCGCTTGACGGCGTCGTGCATGATGCTGTCTTCGGTCCAGAGGGCTCGCAATTCGGTCAGCATGGGGTTTCCTTTCGTTATCAGTGCAGCAGAACAACCAGAAGCGGAATGCCGAAAAACATAAGGACAATAAACGCGATGGCCCAGCGCTTCGATTCGGCCGCCAGCCGGGCCAGGCGGCGCGCCATCCAGATGGGAATGCGGCGCAGGGGATAGAAAATCGCGATGCCGAGCACGTTGAAAATCAGGTGCGCAAAGGCGGTTGTAACGCCGACCGAGCCGTGCGGACCCGCATGGACGGTGGCCAGCGAGGCGAGCAGCGCGGTGCAGGTGGTGCCGATGTTCGCGCCCAGGGTAAACGGATAGCAACGATAAAGGGTTACAATGCCGGCTCCGACCAGGGGAATGACCAGCGACGTGGTTACGGAGCTGCTCTGCACGGCGACGGTCAGGCCGATGCCGAGCACAAAGGCCATCAAGTCGTTGCGAAAGAGGTAGCGGTTGACAAAACTCTCCGCCTTGCTGAGGACCACGGCGCGCAGGTTGCGGACCAGCAGGACGAGCGAGGCCATCAGGAACCCGATCGCCAGGATGAGCATGATGACGCCGGCCGCGCCGGGGGGAAGGGCAAGCACTTCGGTCAGCAGCCGTTGCAGCAACGTGCAGACGGGGGCGATGACCGCTTTCAGCGGGCTCGAAAAGGTGACCCCTCCCGCGCGATTGAACATGCCGGTGAGGGATTCGGCGAGGCGCCGGATCAGGTGGAATCGTATTTCCAGGGGAAACAGGAGCGCGACGGTGCAGAGATTGAAGAAGTCGTGCACGATGGCCCCCGAGAAGGCGCGCTGGAAATCGGCGCGGCGCGTGACAAAACCGAGGGAGACGAGCGTGTTGGTAATCGTTGTCCCGATGTTGGCGCCCATGACGATGGGGATGGCAAAGTCCAGCGGCAACACGCCGCCGCCCACAAAGCCGACAACCAGCGACGTCGTGGTCGAAGAACTCTGGATCAGGCTTGTAGTCAAAATGCCGATGAAAAGCCCGACGATCGGGTTGGAGCAGTTGCGGATGAGGTGCTCGGCGAACCGTGCCCCGAAAAGGCGGAAGGCGCCGCCCATCATCGAGATGCTGAGCAGGAAGACGTAAAGCAGGCCGAGGGCGGCGAGCAGGCGCAGCAGTCCGGAGCGGGTCAACGGCATAAGGATATCGCTTGTGTTAGCATAGTGTTAGGCCCGAGTGTGCCGCAGGCGGCGGGTGGGCGTCAAGCCGTCTGATTGAGCAGCATGAGGACGGCGGACACCAGGACAATGGCGGCCATGGCGGCCTGCAGTACTTTCTCGGGTACGGCGGCGGCCAGGCGGCTGCCCCAGTACACGCCGAACATGGATCCCGCTGCCATCAGCAGGGCGGTCGGAATTGCGACATCGCCGCCCTTGCCGTAAATCAGGGCCGTGACCAGGGTCAGGACGACGGCGACGAAAATAGACGTCCCGACGGTGCGCAGGGCGGAAAGCCCGAAAATGACGATCAGCATGGGGATAATCAGCACCCCGCCGCCGACGGACGTGGAGCCGATCAGGGCGCCGATTACGGCGCCCATGAGGGGGGCCAGGGCCAGGCGCAGGCGCGGCCGCCGGGCGAGGCGGCGGGCGATGGCGCCGTGGCCGGGCTCCGGACCGCCGCGGAAACCGTGAATGACCCGCGCGATAAGAATCAGCGCACAGCCGAGCACGACGACGGCGATAAACTGTTCCAGGTTTCGTTGAAAGTCTCCCTCGGCTGCCGCGGAGCGCAGCGCCGACACCCGGCGGTTGATCAGCCAGGCGACGAGGATGTTGGCCGGCACGGCGCCGGTCAGAAAGAGCAGGGCCGTCCGGAGCTCGATGCTGCGCAGGCGAAAATGGCGATAGCAGGCATAGACTTTCGTGAGAAACGCATACAGGCTGGCCGTGCCGACGGCGGCAGAGGCGGGCAGCCCCAGCACGAGGGTGAGGGCGGGCAGCACGAGCACCCCGCCGCCGACGCCGGAGAGGCCGATGGAGAAGCCGATCACCACGCCGAGAACAATTTCCAGAACAACATGCAGCAACGCACGACCTCCCGAGCCAGGGGAGGCAACATAGCGGAAGGGGCGCGGGGAGGCAAGCGCGGGATTACCCGTTGAGCAGGCGGTCCTTGAGGTCCGCGTAGCGCCGGGTATAGCGGGGGCCGAGCTGGGATTCGCGGTGGTCGAAGCCGAAGGCCCGGCGTTTCAGGGCGAGAATCGGCGGGGCCTGGATCCGCTTGGCAAGCCCCATGCCCTGGTATTGATTCC
>JAFGIZ010000161.1 GCA_016929365.1 Lentisphaerota bacterium | reverse complement strand
GCAAGACCAACATGGACGAGTTCGCGATGGGCTCGACGAACGAAAACTCCGCGTTCGGGCTGACGCGCAATCCGCGGAACCCGGAGCACGTGCCGGGCGGCTCGAGCGGCGGTTCGGCCGCGGCGGTGGCCGGCGGGGAGGCCGTGGCGGCGCTGGGCACGGATACGGGCGGCTCGATCCGGCTGCCGGCGTCTTTCTGCGGCTGTGTCGGCTTGAAGCCGTCCTACGGGCGGGTGTCGCGCTACGGGCTGACGGCCTTTGCCTCGTCGCTCGACCAGGTGGGGGTGCTGACGCGTGACGTGCGTGACGCCGCGCTGCTCCTGGAGGTCATGGCCGGCCACGATCCGCGGGACGCCACCTCGCTGGACGCGCCCGTGCCGCCTTACAGCGCGGCGCCGGAGGGCGATCTGCGTGGCGTGACGTTGGGTCTGCCGCGGGAGTATTTCATCGAGGGCCTGGACCCGGAGGTCGAGGCGGCGGTGCGCGCGGCGGCGGCGCGCTGCCGCGCGCTGGGGGCGGAGGTGCGCGAGATCAGCCTGCCGCACACGGAGTACGCGATCGCGGTGTACTACGTGATTGCGACCGCCGAGGCGTCGGCGAACCTGGCGCGTTTCGACGGGGTGCGGTACGGGCGCCGGGCGGCCGGCGTCGCGGATACCCTGGATCTGTACAACCGGACACGGGCCGAAGGATTCGGCGACGAGGTCAAGCGCCGGATCATCCTGGGAACGTACGTGCTCAGCAGCGGGTACTACGATGCGTATTACCTGACGGCGCAGCGTGTCCGGACGCTGATCCGGCGGGATTTCGAGGAGGCGTTCCGGACCTGCGACGCGATCCTGGCGCCGGTCGCACCGACGCCGGCCTACCGGATCGGCGAGCGGGTGGACGATCCGCTGCGGATGTACCTGGGCGACATCTTTACGGTGACGGCCAACCTGGCGGGCGTCTGCGGGCTGGCGCTGCCCTGCGGGAGCACCCGGGGCGGGCTTCCGATCGGGCTGCAGGTGATGGGGCCGGCGCTGGGCGAGGCGCAGGTGTTGCGGGTGGGCCGCGCCTACGAGGCCGGCACATGAACTACACGGCGACCATCGGGCTGGAAGTGCACGTGCAGTTGCGGACCGCGTCCAAGCTTTTCTGCGGGTGTGCGACGGCATACGGAGCCGAGCCCAATTAGCAGGTCTGCCCGGTATGCCTGGGGTACCCGGGAGCGATGCCGGCCCTGAACCGGGAGGCCGTGCGGCTGACGGTGTTGACTGGATTGATGATCGGGTGCGAGATCAGCCCGTACAGCCGTTTCGACCGCAAGAGCTATTTCTACCCGGACATGCCGAAGAATTACCAGATATCGCAGTATGACCGGCCCTTATGCGTGGGCGGGGCCGTGGCCTTCGAGGTGGACGGGGCGCCCCGGCAGGCGGGCATCACGCGCATTCACCTGGAGGAGGACGTGGCGAAGAACACGCACAGCGGGCGCACGAGCGGGGTGGACTTCAACCGCGCGGGTATTCCGCTCATGGAGATTGTCAGCGAGCCCGACCTGGACTCGCCGGAGGCGGCCTTTGCGTTCCTGCTGGCGCTGAAGGAGATGCTGCAATACGCGGGGGTCAGCGCCTGCAACCTGGAAGAAGGCAACGTGCGCTGCGACGTGAACTGCAGCGTGCGGCCGGAGGGACGCGAGGCCCTCGGGGTCAAGACGGAGCTCAAGAACCTGAACACGTTCAAGGGGGTGCTGCACGCGCTGCGCTACGAGGTGGCCCGCCAGAAGGAGGTGTTGGGCGGCGGCGGTACGATTGAGCAGGAGACGCGGCGCTGGGATGCCGAACGCGGCTGCACCACGGCGATGCGGAGCAAGGAATACGCGCACGACTACCGCTATTTTCCGGAGCCGGATCTGATGCCGGTGGCCCTGGCGCGGGAGGAGGTGGACGCGTGGCGCGGGGAGCTCCCCGAGATGCCGGCGGCCCGCCGCGAGCGGCTCTGCCGGGAATACGGCCTGCCGGCGTACGATGCAGGGGTGCTGGCGGCCGACCGGGCGACGGCGGACTTTTTTGAGGCGGCGGCCCGGGCCTCGAATCATCCGAAGGCGGTTTCGAACTGGGTCATGACGGAGTTGCAGCGGTTGCTGACGGAGCGGGGCCTGACGCTTGCGGAAGCGCATCTTACGCCGGAGGCTCTGGCGGCGCTGGTGAAGCTGGCGGACGACGGGGTTGTCAGCTCGACGGGTGCGAAGGCGGTATTCGAGACGCTGTTTGTTTCGGGCGGCGATCCGGAGACGATTGTGAAAGCGCAAGGGCTGGCGCAGGTAAGCGACGACGGGGCCCTGGAAGCGCTGGCGGCGCAGGCGATCGAGGAGCACCCGCAATCGGCGGCGGATTACCGCGCGGGCAAGGCCAAGGCGCTGCAGTTCCTGGTCGGGCAGGTGATGCGCCTGAGCCGCGGCAAGGCGAATCCGGCCCTGGCCGGCGAGGTCCTGAAACGCTTGCTGGAGGCCTGACGCGTGTTCCTAGCCCCTCGACAGGGGCCCGGGCGCGTGCTATGGTCGTAGACGGATACTCAGGATGACGTCGAACGACAGTTACGTATTGGAAGTCCTGCAGGAGAACGGGGCGGTGACCCCCGAGCAGGTCGAGCAGGCGGAGGCCGGGGCGCGCCAGAACGGCGGGTCCGCGGTGGACGCGCTGGTGGCGAACCAGGTGCTTTCCGAGCGGGACGTGCTGGGCATCCTGGCCGGCCAGTTCGGCATGGAACTGGTCAGCCTGCAGGACGTGACGATACCGGCCGAAATCCGGGACCTGGTTCCGGTGGACGTGGCCCGCCGTTACAAGGTGGTTCCCCTGTACCGCAACGAGGACACCTTGACCGTGGCGCTTTCGGATCCGCTGAACTTCGACACGCTGGACAGTCTGCGCTACGTCCTGAAGACGAACGTGGAGGGCGTGATTGCCACGCCCGAAGAGATCCGGGTGGCGCTCGACCGCTATTATGCGGCGGAGTCCACGATGGAGAGCATGATCGGGCAGATCACCGACGGCACCGTGGACGTCGCGGTGACGGGCCGTGAGGACATGCAGCAGGACGTGGAGGCCAGCGAGTCCGACGCGCCGATCATCAAGCTGGTGAGCCTGATCATCCTCGAAGCGTACCGCCACCGGGCCTCGGACATTCATCTGGAGCCGATGGAAAAACGTTTCCGCGTACGGTACCGCATCGACGGCGTGCTGCACGAGGTGGACAGTCCCCCCAAGCGGCTGCAGGCGGCGATTATCAGCCGCGTCAAGATCATGGCGTCGATGAAGATTTCGGAGCGCCGGGTTCCGCAGGACGGCCGCATCGAGGTGAATATCATGGGGCGCGTCCTGGACCTGCGTGTCTCCACGGTGCCTTCTAATCACGGCGAGAGCGTGGTGATGCGTATCCTGGACAAGCAGAACCTTGCGCTGGGACTGCCGAAACTGGGGTTTTTTGCGGACGACCAGCAGCGGTTCGAGCAGATGATCAACCTGCCGGACGGGATTATCCTGGTGACGGGCCCCACGGGATCCGGCAAGACCACGACGCTGTACGCCTGCCTGTCGCATATCAACCGGCCGGACCACAAGATCATCACGGTGGAAGACCCGGTGGAATACCAGATCTCCGGCATCAACCAGGTGCAGGTGCGTCCGGACATCAATTTGACGTTTTCCTCGGCGCTGAAATCGATTCTGCGGCAGGCGCCAAACGTGGTCATGATCGGTGAAATCCGCGACGCGCAGACGGCGAACATCGCGACGGAGGCGTCGTTGACGGGCCACCTGGTGTTCAGCACGCTGCACACCAACGATGCGCCCAGCGCGGTCACGCGGCTCCTGGATATCGGGGTCAAGCCGTTCCTCGTGGCCTCTTCGCTGCGGGCGGTGATGGCGCAGCGGCTGGTGCGGTGCGTCTGCGAATCCTGCAAGGAGCCGTACGAGCCGGCTGACGACGAGCGGCGCCTGCTGGGGGCGTATGGGGCCGATGAGGCGGAGGTGCAGCTTGTGAAGGGGCGGGGCTGCAACCGGTGCGCCCTGACCGGGTACCTGGGGCGGAAGGGTATTTTCGAGATCATGACGGTTTCGGACGAAATCCGGCGAATGATTTTTGAGAGCGTGTCGTCCTCGGCGTTGCGAAAGCGGGCGCGGGAGACGGGTATGCGGACGTTGCGCGAAGACGGCATACGCAAGGTGGCGGCGGGCGTGACGACGCTCGAAGAGGTCATGCGGGTCACGATGGGAGACGTGGACTAGGGGGGCTTGAGAACAGCGGCGTGCGGTACGCGGGAGAAAGAGTGCCATGAGTGAAATGAAGTCCAGCGACATTGAGATGAGCGACCTGCTGCAGCTCACGGTTGACGAGGGGGCGTCGGACCTGCATTTGACGGTGGGCAGCGCGCCGCTGGTGCGCATCG
>JAFGIZ010000160.1 GCA_016929365.1 Lentisphaerota bacterium | reverse complement strand
TTCCTGATAGAGTGTTTCAGTTGTCGATCTGCTCTATGTCATTTCGGCTTCCTCCTCACTCTCTGAGCTTCGATGGCGCGACAGCCGACGTGACAACGTGACCAGCGGGAACGTTGGCGCGGCGGGTGCAGTCCGTATGGACATCGCCGATAACGGTTGCGCGTGGAAGGGGGCGGGTCTTTCAGCACGGGACGTGCCAGCCTTCTGAGGCTGGCGCGGGCCGTGCGGGGGGTAGGACATCACCGAGCACCGTCGGCATCGTGGATCGGGCGAGCGGCGAAGCCGCGAGGATCGTAGACCGACCACGGCGCGCAGCGCCGGGGGTCGGTCGAATCGGCGAGGCCGGGAATAGTCGTCGCGGCGGCAGCCGCGACGGCCAGGAGTTCGCCGTACATCAGTCTTGAATATCGCGCGCGCGAGTGCCACCATCCCGGTGTCACTCGCGCGCGGGCTCGCCTATCGGCGAGTGTTGAAGCCGGAAAAAGTTCCGTAGATCAGCAAGGAGCCCCCACCATTTTCGGCGGCAGTCCCGCAAGGGGCTGCCGTTTCCGTTTCGGAAGATCGCGCTTCCCTTGGCGGCGCGGCTTCCGTATATTCTTTCGCATGGGCAAGCTTTTCACGACGGACGGCGCGGCCGAGTACCTGGGCGTCACTGCCGCACGCGTGCGGCAGTTGATCGCAGAGGGCCGGGTGAAGTCCGAGAAGTACGGACGGGATCATCTGATTGATGGGGCTTCGCTACGTGACTACCAGAAGAACCGCAGGCGGGGTCGCGGACGTCCACGAAAGACGGAATGACCGAGGATCAGAAAGGCGGGCGGTACGGTGCGCTCTGGACGCGGGAAGAGTCGATTCTCGCGTTCGAGTTGTACTGCCGTATTCCCTTCCAGAAGACGAAGGCCAACAACCCGGCCGTGCAGGAACTGGCTCGTGCCCTGGGCCGGACTCCGGCGTCAGTTGCGCGTAAGCTGGGGAACTTTGGTGCTTTCGATCCGTCCCTTCGCACCGCAGATATCAAAGGACTGACACACACCAGCAAGCTGGATCGGCAGATCTGGGATGAGTTCCATGCCGATTGGAACGGGCTGGTATGGGAGGCCACCTTGCTTCGGGGGAAGCGCCAGAAGGCAACACGGGCAGAGCCCGATGTGAAGCGCCCTTCCGGCCCGTCGGAGAAGAAGCGACTCACGAAGGAGCGGGTACATCAGTCGTTCTTCCGCGATGCCGTGTTGAGTAGCTACGAAGCCACGTGCTGCGTCACGGGCATTTCGGTGCGAGAGTGTCTGATTGCGAGTCATATCGTGCCGTGGAGTGAAGACGAACGGTATCGCACAGACCCTACGAACGGGCTTTGCCTGAGCGCGACCTTTGACCGCCTTTTCGATGCAGGGATGATGACGATCACCGAGGATCTCGTCGTCTGTCTGTCTGGCGAACTGCGAAGTTCGCGCAACGCCGTAGTCAGAGCGCTACTGCTGCGATACCACGAGTGCCCGATGAAGAAGCCGCACCGCTTTTTGCCGGCCATGGAGAGACTCCGCTGGCATCATGCGAACAGATTCAAAGCATGAAGGAGGGCACCATGACGGAAGCATCGTTGTTGGAGTCCGCGATTTCAGAGTACCGAAGCATGCTGCCGTCGGTCGGCGCCCGGCGGCCTGAGGCGTGGAATGCAGACACGATTCGGCGTCGACTTGTGTCTGCGCATGACTGGACGGACCCGGGAGCGGGAGCGGTCGTAGAGCTCGCCCGCGACTATGGGGCTTTCATGCTGCGCAACGCTCTGGCCCTTGCGGTTGCCATGGAAAAGGAAGACGGGGATCTCGGATTCTGATCGGATACCCATAATCGAGAAGAGCGGAGACGCGACGTAAGCCATGCCGATCACTGAACATCCTGAGTACGCAACCATCGAAAGTCGGTTGCGAGCGCTTCTATCCGATGCTGTGGGCATCGACGAACACGTGTTCAGGATGGTCAACCCACGCTTCACCCGAGATGCGGATATCGTGGGCGGCAAAGGCGGCCGGGTATCGGTTGGGCGGTGGAACCTGCGCGGCAGCTTTCATTGCACGTACACCAGCCGGACTCCCGAGACGGCGCTGTTGGAGTCATTGGCCCGGGTGCGCCGTGAACATCTTCCCGACGAGAAGGCATTGCCCAAGACGCTGGTGTGCATCGCTGTGCGCGTGAGTCGGGCATTGGATCTCACCGACGGCGAGGTGCGGCAGCGCCTGGGTGTCTCCAAGGCACGGATGACTGATGAACAACAGTGGCGATCCGACCACTACCACAACCGCGAGTCGATAACGCAAGCGATCGGCCGGGCAGCGGCTACGCTGGGTTATGAAGCGCTCACCTCGCTTTCGGCGGCAGACAAGCCACACGGCGTGAACGTGGTTGTCTTTCCGAAGAACCTTCTTTCGGGCAGTCTTCTGGAGGTCGTGACCCCGATTTGCCCATGATTCACAACTATGCAGATTTGCATGATTTTGTCCTTGTGGTCTGACAGGGATCTGCTACGGTATGGGTATGGCAACGACAGTCATAGAGAAGCCGCCGGCGCTCGATTTCGATCCACAGGCGGAGATCAAGAGCGGCCCGGCCCTGCAACGGTGGCGGCGAAAGGTGAAGATCAGCCGTCCCGTGTATGCGGTTCTGAGCGACTGCTCGGAACGTACGCTGGCGACACTGGAGGGCAAGAACCGGCTATCCATGGCGAAGCAACGCAAGCTGAACGAAGCCCGGCGACTCATCATGGCATTGGCTGAGATCATGGAGCCGGAGAACATCGCTCCCTGGCTCAAGAAGCCGAACGAGTGGTTTGACGGCCGCACTCCCTTGGAGGCCATGGACGAGGGCAAGGTCGACAAGATATGGGAGTTGATTTTCCACACCAAGGCGGGCGGGTATCTGTAGGATTGTTGGAAAGAGGAGACGAACGAGAGCCCCGGACTTCCGGGGCTCTTTCTTTTCCATCGAGCGAAGCGACGATGGAACCACGCCGTGGATCGTGGACGGTCGTCCGGCGTCGCCCGGAGGGCTATGCCGCGACACGAGGGAGAGGGCGGGCCTGCCGTGCACCGTGCTTCGCTCTGGTGCACGGGTTCCGCGTAGCGGGGAGAGGAGCACCATAGGAACGGAGGTGCTCCCACATGGCAGAGGAAGGTCTGGGGGGAGATACCTTTATGTCACGGCGTAGCGCGTAGCGCGAAGACGGATGCTGCGATTCCCCTGGTTGACGGGGCTTACCAAACAGAATAGCATTATCGGTAGTTACGTTTGGTAATGCGTGAGGACGTACGATGTTTATCAAGGACATGCTCAACGAGGAGTTGCAGAACTCCTTGCAGATCAAGCAGGACTACGAGCGGGCGCTCGCAGAGCTGCCGCGAGGGTCGCTTGTCCGCAAGGAGATCCGTGGACGTCCATACTTCTACCTGGCGCACCGCGAAGGCGACAAGGTGGAGTTCGATTACCTGGGCAAGCTCCCGGATGAAGATGTCGACCGCTACGAGGAAGCGAAACAAAGCCGGGCCCGGTACCGGGAACGGCTGCGCGAAGTGAACAAGCAGATTCGGTTTCTGCGGAAGGTGCTGCGTGAGAAGCGAGCAGTTTGAACTGTGCTGCGAAGTACTGCGGCGATTGGATCGCGAAGGCGTGCTGAAGCACGTCGTCTTGATCGGATCGTGGTGTCTGCTCGCCTACGAGGATTTCTTCAGTGATGTGCGTTACCGTCCGGGCATCCGGACGCGTGACATTGACCTGCTCATTCCTATTCCGCCCCGGTTCGATCACGAGGTCGATCTTGAAGCCGTGCTTCATGATCGCGACTTCGTGATCAGCCGCAAGGGTCGCGACGGCTACATGCCGAAGACATGGCAGAAGACAGTCCGCAAGCTTCTCGGCGAGTTGCCATTCGCCGAAGAACTCGCCGCCGTTCTGCCCTGATTCCCGGGATATCAGATGGGCGGTTCGGGCTCGGCCGGTTTGTCAGGCGTGTCGGCCGGTGGCTTGTTTACCGGCGACATGGTATCGCATTTTTCCCACAATTGGGTGCGCACGCCCTAACCGGAAAGCGGTTTCATTTGCCGTGCTTGCTTGGCTCGGGCCGAGACCAGAGGCGCAGCCCGTCCACAACGTCGAAGTGGCCATCATACGTTACCAGCACCGCGCCGGTTTCCATGCATTGCGCGGCTAACCAGATATCGTTGATAGGGATCGCTGCCCCCTTGGTCTTCAAAGCCTGCTTGACTCGGCCAAAGCATTCGCCGGTTTCGCGGCGAACCGGCAGGACTTCGACGGATGGTTTTGCGAGGAATCTCTCAAGCACCTCCAGATTTTCGGCGTAGCGACTGCCTCCGCGAAATCCAGCTTCCAGTTCCCCGATGACGATTGCCGACGCGTAAACGCAGTCGGTCTTGGCCACGGCATCCAGAACGGCCGCTGTGCCCTGGAAGAGGGCCGTGATGGCGTTGGTGTCAAGCAGGATGGCCTTCATCATTGCCAGTCCTCTTGATCGATGCTCTCCAGATCCGCCGTCGCCGCCTTGAACTCACGCGCATCCTGGGGCGTCCAGATTCCGCAGAATTCCGCGAAGTCAGCCCTATGGTCCGCCGCGGGGGCCGGGCTGACCCCAACACTTCTGGCCAGAAGTTCCTTAAGCGTCCGGTTGAGACTCCTACCATCCCGCTTTGCCTTGGCCCGAATCCGCCTTTCAACCGCAGCTTCCAACGCGTGTATCGTTAGCGTTCCCATACGTTCAGACTCTTCTCCCTGATGCATTAGTGATCTATTATGAATGAAGCATACATCAGAACGGTTCCGCGGGCAAGCGTGATTTTGCTAAGTAATCGCTTTTCGGGCGGGACGGACATATGCGCCTGACGACCGTCCTGGAGCAGGGCTTTCATGGGGCCGAGGATGCCGGAGTCGGAATGGTGAGGCAAGATCGGGGCAGAATCACGCTTTTCAAGGCGCCGAGATAGGGATGGAATCTGGCGGGGCCGCGTTTTACCGTGCGGCAGGGCTCTCAGGGTCTGACGCGTCAAGATCATAAAAGCGCTTGTAAAGATCCGTCATGGGGACCGGACGGCGCGTTGAAGAGCCGCCTTTGTACAATAGATCATGCACGCGCGCGGGTTGATTCAGGACCGGAAAGGCGCTCTGTAATACAATTTCCGTTTGCCCCTCCCGGATCAGCTTGAACACGGGCGTGCCAACCTGGAGAGGAACCTGCAGTACGTTAATTCCGTATTCTCCCTTCCGGGTGTACTGACGGCCGGCGATTTCGATTGCAATCGTGCCGGGCTTCTTCAGGAACGCAACCAGTTCAATGATGTCCACGGGCTCACCGCCAACACAGCGGAAAGTGTTGCCTTCGGTGGGAGCGGTATCCGTGAATTGCGTGCGATGGAAATAGTAGAGCACATCCCGCACAATCCGCGGTTTCTCCCCGGTCTTAAACCAGGCAATATAGTAGGCGGAAAGATCGTAAAACGCGTACTGGGTGCCGGTGCTCGGAGCGATTTCAGTCGCTTCACTGTAATCATTCCAGGTAATAATTTGCGCCCAGTCTGAATCGCTTTCGATCGCCGCCTCCCAATAATTGCGGAATGTTTCGCTGCCCCTGGCCTCATAGTATACGCCGGCCTTGACGCGCTGATCCTGACTCGGCACGGGCATGATCCATTCTTTCCCCAGTGCGTGCGCCGTTTTCGCGCCCTCCATATAACCCCGGGCTGAATCAGCGTCGCGCGATCCCCAGTCGCCAAAGCCTGCAACGATGGGCGCATAGTCTTTGTAATGGCTCTTCCAATTCATAAAAAGAGGCATGAAACAAACGTCGATACCTTTCTGCTTGAGCCGGCTGAAAACGGAGGCCCACTCCTCCGGCGCTACCCACATGGAACCGAACCCGCTGATGACGAGTTCTCCGCCGACCCGGTATGCGAACGGGTGGGGTCCCAACTGCTCGTATAGCGCCGAATAATAGTCCGCAGGGGCTCCCGATCTGGAAAGTGTCCTTTCCTTGAGGCGAGGCATGTAACCGGCACAGCCCTGTGCCAGCAGAATCTTGAAACCCGAATTCACGTGCCTGGCGGCCTCCAGCATGGCCAAGACCGTCTGGTTGTCCTGGCCAAAGAAGTTCATCCAGAACCCGTCACAGCCAATGGCCTGCGCCAGGCGGATCTCATAGATCATATCGCGAACCTTCCAGTCTTCCGCATCCCGGCGCGGGGGCCAGGGCAATGGTCTCTGTCTGCCCTTGTTCGGATAGGTTCCATGCGCCACCACGACGTGTCGGTCGTAAAAATCGTGTTCCGGATCCTGGTTATCCCAGGAAACGTTGAAAAGATGCCAATGCGGAAAGACCTTCTTCTCGGACTGGAGCAGGGTCTTATAACTCGGCATATCAAAGGGAAGATAGGGTGCGATGTCCTCCGTGCCCGGATCAAATACGCCCGCCGGGATGGACGTGTCGGCCAGAGAAGCGACGGGATCCGAATCGTGCTGTGAATTGTCCTTGTCCTGCATGGGTTCGCCCTGCATCGCGAAGCCCGCCGCACAGAGCGCGAGTCCCATGATCGAGCCATAGACAGCCGGTTTGCCAATCACGTACCACCATGCCTTCCTGTATAATCGGCGCCGCCGATAGTGCCAAGTTGATCGCGACAAGGCGATCGGAACGGGCTGACCCGGGCCCCGAACAACACGTCTCGCCCCCGAGCTCCGGCTGAACGATACGAGCCATTCAGCTCCGGAGTCAAGAATGGGGGGGGAGTCATCGCTCTGATATCGCCCACCATTTCTGCAACGTCCTCTGTCCTCACGCCCCTTCGATGCGCCTCGGGAGACGACTTTCGGTGCGCGATAGTTCATGGATCAGCTTCACCAGTAAGCCTTCCCGGACGCCGGCAAAGTCCGGATCGAACACCAGGTTGTTTCTCTCTTCCGGATCGTTGCGACGATCGAACAGCATGAGCTCATCGGTGGGGCTATAGTAAACCAGTTTGAATTCGTTGGTGATCAGCATACGCATCTGCAGGAGATCGAACACCTCAACGTTTTCATCGTCGAATTCGACCAAGGCATTTTGCCGGCGTGGCGGAACCCCCTTCAAAAGCGTTGCCTTGAGCGACTCTCCCGGCAAACTCGCCGGCACGGGAGCGGAACGCGCGAAGAAGGACGGTGCGGCATTAGGGTCCTCAGGCTGAGCGATTCCAGCCAGATCCAGAACGGTTGGAACAAAATCCAGCAAGCTCACTACGTCGGTGACCACGTGGCCCGGCGTGGCGGTGCCGGGGACTGTGCACACAAACGGAATGCGGGCGTGGCTGTCTGAAGGAAAATAGCCCTTGTGCATGAATCCGTGTTCACCCAATTGCTCGCCGTGATCGGCAATGAAAACCACCACAGTATTGTCGTCCAGGCCGGCCTGTTCCAAAGCATCGAGGACGCGGCCGATCTGCTCGTCCACATGGCTGATCATGGCGTAGGTCTGGAGTTCGCACGCATGCAAGTAAGCCCGGTCAAGCGCCCTGGCGCCGCTGCCCATGCGCCGCATGGTTTCCGATCCGCCGCCAACAATCGGTTCGACCGCGGCATGGGTCAGATCGAAGACCTTGTCCCTGTAAAAGTCAAACCATGGCTGCACGGCGGCAAAGGGACAATGGGGATCGGGGAAAGAACACCACAGGAAGAACGGTGATCGGTCCGCCGCGCGCTTGCGCAGAAAATCGATGGAGCGATCGGCGATCCAATGGTTGTAATGCAGCTCGGGATCAAGGCTCAAGGGGCCCGGGTTGTCGTTGTTGTAGCCCTCGTAGGCGCCGGGATGGTGTTGATCCAACCAGACCTTATAGTCGCCCTGGACGTAATGCACATGGCCGATGGCCGAATCCTGAGTTTGAAATCCATAGTAATGGTCGGGAGACCTGGTGATGGTGCCGTTTACCCAGTGAATCAGCCGTTCCGGATTCTCTTCAGGTGTTTCGACGTCGGGATCCGCCGTGTCACCCAAGGATCCCCAGGTCTTCAGGTGCAGCTTCCCGGCCGCGTGCGTGCGGTAGCCCGCGGACGCCAGTAACCCCGGCAGGGTGGGTATGTCCTCCGGGAGAGATACGCCATTGGTCCGGACCCTGTTGGCGCGGTTTGTCAATCCCGTCACCATCGTCGCCCGCGCCGGCATGCAGGCAGGAGAGGACGTATAACAGCTCTCAAACCGGGTTCCCCCGGCGGCGATCCGGTCGATGTTCGGCGTCTGAAGTACCGGGTGTCCCGCGCAACCCAGGTGGGCCGCCTTCTGCTGGTCCACGCAAAAAATCAAGAAATTCGGTCGGTCCCCTGCCGGCCCCTTTTTCATCGTAAGCTCCTTCCTGCCTTTTCCATAATGTCAAAACTGGTAGTACGGCTCGCTGTCCAATCTGCCCCGGCACAGCGCGTTACGAGCATTGCTGGCCGGTCCTCCGTTTTCCAGCCGAACTCAACATATGTATCTTGTCACAGCGTGTTGTGACGATCCATCGTAATCGATTTACCGAGGGATTACGCTGAGGTGAACGATTACGATCAGGACTCAAGGAAACGCATAGGGCTGACGACCCGCCACATGGCTTCTTCAGCGGAATCAAGATACAAGGCCCGGTCTTCTGGAGAGCGCCGGACATGTTACGGATATCGGACAATCCGATGCTGTACCGCGGTCCGTTCGCGTTCGTCGGCGTCCGGCCAGAGTTGTTTGAAATCCACCGGTGCCGGACCCGCGGCTTCGAGCAGGTTCAGCGCCGCCCTGGCGCCGGCCGCGTAACGGAGCGGCTCAATTCCCTGCGAAAGCGCCAGCCGCATGGTGCCGATCAAGCGGTCGTTCCACGCCAGCTTGCGGCGCGGATCGCGGATGATGCGCGCTACCTGATCGCGCAGCCACGGATTGAGCATGCGAAGCATCAGGTCGTCCACGTACGCCGTATAGCCGGACTCCGTGAAGAGCTCATCGCATCCGGCATATTTCCCGATCAACGCTCCGCCGGACTCTTCCATGAACGCGGCCCTGCAGAAGGCGGCCAGTCCGGGATCCGAGGCCGCATCGGACATGAAACGCATCCCTTTCTGATGGGCCAGATAGCCGAGCAGGGCATGGGTCGCATTGTGTCCGTACAATTTGGCTTCCTCGAACGGCATCAGGTCCGGTTTCTCGATCAGCACGTCAAGGCCCCTCCGGAATCCGGGGATCCCGATTTTACTGATCAGGATTTTGTTGAATGCCTCCACTAGGAACGCACGGTCCGCGCCGGGCGCGACCCGCGCCAACCCGTCCCGTTCGATCTGCGCCGAATCGGTAACCACTCCGCTCATTTTCCCGATCACGGTGTTCAGAACCTGGAACCGCCTTGAATAATCGGCACCCACTTTCCCGCGCAGCAGGCCGTCCAATAATTCCGCGGCATGATTGTTGTTTTCGGCCGTGTACAAGACCGCCGCCGGCAGGGTCGGATCGGCCAGCTTGCGCCGCAGGGCTTCGGCCAGCAGGTTGGCGACCGACGCCCCGCCGCGGTCGTAAAAGTCGACACTCGGCAGCGCCGTCGCGATCTCCTGCGCCTCCGCCAGAGCGTCGACAAGCGGCCCCCGATCGGCGGGAACCCGCGGATTGTAGATTTCAATTCCGGTGACCCGGTGCTGTGCGATGCCGTCCGGGGTCGCCATGTTCAGCGCATAAGCGCCATGGGGGCGAACCGCCGCCACCACGTCCGGAATCACTTCCGCAACCACAAGCCGGTCAAAATGTCCCGACTGAAAGGCCTCGTACAGGAACAGCCCGCTCTGAATGGCTCCGAATCCGAAACCTACAAAGGGTTGACTCATGGGTCTGTTTCCCGGTCTTCGGCCTCAGCGGATCACGCGCGGATCGGTGAACCGGTCGGCTTCATCCATGGACGGAGTTGAGAATTCCAGATAGACACAGCCGCTGAGTCCGCCAAGAAAAGCGTGGCGTGTATTCTTGGAGAGCAGCACGTTCATGCCCCGGGTCATATAGATCATGCGCTGCGTCGTGATGGCCTGTTGCTCGCGGACTTTTCCGGCCAGTGGAAGAAGTTCTCCGGGGATGCTGTGCGGATCGACGCCCTCGGGGGCGTACAATACCTCCGCCGTATCGGCAAAAAGAATGCCGTCGCCGTAGATCGCTTTGAATGTTTCCGACTTGCCCGGATAGACGGCAACAAGGCCCGGCTGACCGTCCGGCAGAGCGGCCCGTCCGTCTTCGGCCTGAACGATCTGATAGTCCGCGTCCCGGTAGATATATTGCGGCGTACCGTTCTCCCGCTTTGGTGTTCCGTCGCCGTGGTACTGCAATATGCCCTCAAAGGCGTTGATCAACTCCGCCAGCCGGACAAACCCGTTGGGAAGCGGCGCGTCTTTTTCCAGCACGAACGTGTCGACATGCCCGTGTTCGAGCAGGAGCTGCCCCGGAAGATTCATCAGCACCTTCCCGGTGTGCCCGGTGTCGTCCGGCGCGCGGTAAATCACCACGGTTTCCAGTCCGAGTCCGATCCGCTGAAATTCGGCAAAGGTCTCCGAGCAGTTGAAGGTCGCGATTTCCAGCCGGTCCGGAGTAATCCCCCCGGCTCCTGGCAGCGCCGCCGCATACAGCGTTCGATAGGACTGTTGTGCCTGCTTCAGTGCCGCTTCACTCAAAACCTTTGCCTCTACAGTCATCCGGTCAGTCCTTTTTTTCAAACCTGAGCACGGTTTCAAATTCTTGCCGTTCGCCCGGTGCGATGTATTTCAGGTCGCCGGCGGCACGCGCTCCCGCGCGACCGTTGACCCGGCAGTTGGCCGGCTCGATCCCCAGCACATGCATGCCTTGCCCGCACACGGTCCACTGCACCAGCCAGTCGAGCTGTTCCGGCTTCCAGCACACCGACGCTTTCAGTGCCGTTATTCCGCCCGCCACCGGAAAGGCGGAATTCATGACCGATGCCTTCGCGAATCCGTCCGCATCTCTTTCAAAACCGGAATGGTAATAGCACTGTTCCGTAAAACCGGCGGTCGGGGCCTCCCAGCGGTCGTGCGCCGACTCCGCCGCCCGTTCATCGCGCGGTTCGGTTTTCTGTGCCTTGATGTCCAGCTCGGCATGTTCGCTCAGCAGCGGGAAGCCGAAATTGAAATGATAGAGGAGCATCAGTGGCGAGGGTTCAAAACCGCAGTTCTCGACGCTGTCTTTGATGCGGATGTCATGGCCGCCCAGCCGGCTTTCAATGACGCGGTACAGTTTCAGGTATTCGCCGAAAAAGCGCGCTTCCTCGATCTGTCCGCTCACCTGCATCACGTACTCATCGCCGTCCCAGCAGCCCTGGGCCGAAACCTGTCGGGCGGGCGTATGGTGCGCGCGGCCGTGCAATCCGAGCGTATCGCCCTGGTCCTCGCACGGTACGCCCGCATTCCGCATGCCGCACGTCATCAGCATGCCGCCGCAGGCCGTGCGCAGCCAGTCCGTACCGTGAGCACTGTAAAACGCCGGGCCGACATCGCCTTGCGGCGCCTGCCAGCTGACCGGCGTACCGCCAAACTGGCAGAGCGAAATATCCAGGCCGCGCGAGGGATTCACAAAATATTCCAGTCCGCCGCCCGTGCGCACCTGTACCGTTTGCAACCCCTGTTCAAAGCCTTCCGCGGCCTGCAGCCTCCGTACGCCGCCGATCTGCTCGACACGCCCGACCCGCGCCTCCAGTTCCCGCCGCGTCCATGCTTTTCCGTACAGTTTCATGATGTTCCGGCTTCCACTTTCACGCTGTCAACGTACTGTCGTGCTGTTCCGTCCGGGCGCGATCCGGTGCTGCGTGTGGTCCCGGTGTGTCGCCGTCCGGCCAATCGTGCCGGGTAACGCCTTGTTTCCCGGGTACAGCCACGGGTGCGCGCTGCCTGGCCGGATAAAAAGTCTCAATAAACACACGCAGCCGCTTCTTCGGCAAATGCGGTGACCGGTACCGGATCAGCATCAAAGAAATGATCCGACGGCGCAAGAATATATCCGCCGCTTGCGCCGGCCGCTTCATCCGGTTTCTGAGGAATTGTCCGCAAAATGAAGTCCAGGCCCGTCTGCTCAAAAAATTCCGGGATGGAAACGCCGTTCATGTAGCGGTTCAGGAAATAAGGCATCACATGATGGGTCGTCGCCGGAAGCCGATCCCCTTTTTCCCTGTTCACTGCCGTCATCATTCGCTCTCTTGAAGTTATTGCTCTGCTTCTGCTTTCTTGAGGCAGATACTGAAGCGTTCCCGGAGGTCAGCCTTTTGCCTGGCCATGTGTGACCTCAGGCCGGAGGTGTGGGGGTGCGCCGCTGTCAGTAATCTTGCCCAGACGGAATGCCCTCGGCGATTTTCCGGCGGTGTTCTTGAAAATCCGGCTGAAGTGTGCGGGATCCGGGTAGCCACAGCGTTCTCCGATTTCGCATATCGTCAGCCGGGTATGCCGAAGAAGAAAGCAGGCTTGCCGGATGCGAAGCGCTTGCAGGTAGGCCGCGGGGGAAGAGCCCGTACGCTTTTTAAAACAACGGTGCAGATACCCTTCGCTGCAGTTCAGATCGCGCGCCAGGCTCTTGACGGATATGGCGCGAATGTAGTTTGTTTCCAGGTAGTCGATGGCGCGGGATACCCGGTCCGCTCCGTGACGGGACTCGGTTTCCGTGTGCAGCCGGAGAAAGCGCAGGATCAGTTCCGCTGTTCGAGCATCCAGCTCGGGGCCGATGGCTTTGCCCTGTTCGCGGGAAAAGAGCCAGAGGTCCTGCGCCATGTCCGCCAGGCCCTGGTGATTCAAGCGCAGGCATTCGGACGGCTTCAGGACGCGGGTTCTGAAGCCTATCCAGAGCGTGCGAAAATCTTCATCCCGGCTGCATTCATTATGTTCGATGCCGGGCGGGGCCAGGATACAGTCCCGGGCACGTACCGAGACCGGTTCCGGCCCCAGAAATTCGCCTTCACCGTGCAGTACCACGCTCAACTCCCAGAAATCATGGCGAGCCAACGGACCGCCCGTCCGCGGGCCGGTGTGTGTATCGGCGTAAAGCGCCGACCACTCTCCGCCGCGATGCCCCGTGACGGACTGTGTCCACAATCGATCGGGGAAGATACGCACGGGGGACTCGGGCAGTGCTTGCCTGGAGGGCGCCGGCCGGACCGCTTGCATAAAGCGCATATGAGCAACAAAATCAGGATTGTGCAAGTCTGGAGTCTTCTCTGTGCATGGTCAGTGTTTCCTTTTCGGTATAGTCTGGTGCCCGATGGTGGGTCTCTGGCGAGGTAAAAGCGGAGTATTCTGATGAAGCAACAGGACAGGATCGTGATAATTACCGGAGCCGCACGGGGAATCGGTTACGGGATTGCCGAGTGCTTTGCGGCGGCAGGGGACAGGATTGTGGTGGCCGACCTGGATTCGCAACAAGCGCGAACGGCAGCGCAAAGGCTGAAAGACGAGGCCAGTGCCCGGGATGCCGTAGGTATCCCCTGTGACGTTGCGGACCGTGCGTCGGTAGCCGCCATGATCGACGGGGTGACGGCACAGTTCGGCCGCCTTGATGTGCTGGTGAACAATGCCGGAATCTGTCCGTTCCGCGACGTGATGGAGATGGAGCCGGATACATGGGAAAAGACGATCGATGTGAACCTGAACGGCGCGTTTCACTGCACGCAGCTTGCGGCCGAGAAGATGATCGAGCAGGGTGACGGCGGGCGTGTGGTCTTCATCACCTCGCTGGCCGAGAACGTAACGCAGCCGGTTCAGGTCGATTACGGCGCATCCAAGGCCGGCATGCGAATGACCATGGTCGGATTCGCGACGGCTCTCGGCAAACACGGAATCACGTGCAATGCGGTGGCGCCGGGCATGATTCTGACGGACATGACCCGCCATCACTGGGAACGACCGGGGCCGGCGGAGGAGATCAAGCGGCGAGTGCCGGTCGGCCGCATCGGCACCCCCCGGGACATCGGGCATGCCGTGCTTTTTCTGGCATCGCGGGAAGCAGAATACATATCCGGCATCACCCTGCGGGTGGATGGCGGCCATCAGGCATTATGCGTATAAGGGAGGAACGCGGATGCGGACCATTGACCTCAACGGTAAGACGGCCTTGGTTACGGGGGCAACCGGCGACCTGGGGCGGGTGATGATCGATCAATTGGCGAATTGCGGCGCCGATACGGCGATCCACTACAGAACCAATCAGTCCAAGGCGGAGGAACTGGCCGCCGGGGTGCTGGCCAAGGGCCGGCGGGCGGTGACGGTCCAGGCCGACGTAGGGGATCGGGATTCTGTCATGGCGATGCGGGAAGAGATTGCCGTTCGGCTTGCGGCACCCGATATCGTCGTGGCCAATGCCGTGGAGCAGATAGCCCCGTGGGACAGCGTGCTGGGAGAGTCGGAAGCGGATTACGAAAGCCAATTCCGTACATGCGTGTTGCAGAACGTATTTCTGGCCCAGGCTTTTGTTCCCGCCATGCAGGCAAAGGGGTGGGGGCGTTATATCGCGATTAACACGGAGTGTACCATGCAGTGCGATCCGTCCCAGTCAGCCTACGTCTCGGGAAAGGGCGGGCAGGACCGCCTGTTGCGCGTGCTGGCGAAGGAAGTCGGGAAAGATGGCATCACCGTCAACCAGGTGGCGCCCGGCTGGACGCTAAGTGACCGGTATCGCGATGAACACGGCGGATTCCGAGACCCCGGGCCCGAGTACACGCAGGCGCTTCCCCTGAAACGCCGGACGCGAGATGTCGACGTTGCGTATGCCGTCTGTTTCCTGGCTTCCGATCTGGCGGCGTCCATCACGGGGGTGTATCTTCCGGTTTGCAGCGGAAACGTAATGTCTCGCATCTGAATCTTAAAGCGCGGCGTGCGGCCGGTTAACCCTGATGGCTCTCGATCTCAACCACGACTTAAACTCGCCCTTGCTGCTGCGGGTGTCGGATGTGCAGGGAACATACACGATTCCCTACATCCAGACTGCCCGCGAAGTGGCGCTCAGGGTTGCGTTCGCAGATTCCGGATGCAGAAGGGCCCGGGTGCTTCTGGAAGGGAGCACAGAGGGCCGGGTCTCGGTTCGGCTTGTGAGCCGCGACCGGCCGATTGCACGTTTTGCGCCGCTTGCGCCCGGACACTACACCGTTCGCGTCGAATACCGGGATGCCGGCGAGGGGGGGGTGGCTGCGAAAGCGTGGGAGGGGCTCGGTATCGGCTGCATTCTCGCCGCGCTCGGAGACAGCCTTACGGAAGGCTACCATGGGCGCGCATTCCGGTGTGACAACCTGCATCTGACTTCAGCGGTGTTTCCGGAGGAATCCGTTTCCCGCGATGGCCGCAATTTTCCGCAGTTTGGGCCCACGGCCGCCGTGCACACGCCCGCCGTCAACTGTTTCGAGAGTTGGATGACCCGGTTGAATAATTCCCTCACAGAGACATGGAAACAGCCCGTGTTCATCGCCAACGAGGGGTGGGGGAACTGCACGACAAGCCGGTATCTCGCTATGATACGCGGCAATGAGGGCGGCTGGCGGGACCGGATGCACCTGTTGCGGCCCAATGTCTGGTTGATACATCTTGGTGTCAACGACGAGCGCCGGCAGGTTTCCCCTGCTGAATTCACCGCCAACCTGCACGGTATCGTGGATGCGCTGATCGTCGATTTCGGCGCCGTGCCTGAGCGTATTTTTCTGGCGCGCCCAAGCTATGACTACATTTGCGGCGCCGCCGAGGTGTTACGGCAGTACATCTTAGGCATAGACGCCGTGATCGGGGATGTCGGACTCGGGAAGGGTCCGGATTTCTTCGCGGCCTTTGCCCGTGACCGGGCACGATGGTATGGCGACGACCCGGTTCATCCTGGTGTCGAGGGTATGGATCGAATGGCCGATTTATGGGCAGGCGCGCTGCCGGATCGGCTTCACTCAGTGAGATCGGCGCCTGCGCGCGGCGCCGCGGCCGGATAGTCCGGTCGTGTAGTCCGGAGAGAGTATACGTATGACGGGACGCGAGAGAATCTTGAAGACCTTGCGGTTCGAAGAGCCCGATCGTCCGCCGCACTTCGAAACCATGTTCGAACTGGAACACGAGGCGTTCGGACTGCGTTTCCCGAAGCGGGAGGCGTGGGCAGATTGCACGGCCGCGCGCAAGCGGGAGATGATTTCGCGATGCATGGATATCTACGAGCGTATCGTGGAAACCTACCAGTGGGATGCTCTGCCGGTCTACTGGCCGTGGAGCGATCCCGATGGCGTGCGTGCCGCCCGCGAACGTTTCGGCAGCCGCGTTCTGATCGGCAGTATTGTGGGCGGTACCGTCTGGGCCATCGAAGCCGTGCAGGACTGGATGCAGTTTGCCGTTGACCTGGCCGAACACCCGCGCGCCGTTCATGCCGTCGCGCGGCGGAAGCGCGACGCCGCGCTCCAACGTATCGACCGCCTGGCCGATGCCGGCGCGGAATTCATTCTGCTGGTCAACGATGTGGCCGGTAACGGCGGCACATTCATTTCTCCAGACCACATGCGTGAGTTCGTGTTGCCTTACTTGGGCGAAGAGATCCGGCACATACTGGATCGGGGCCTCTTTCCGTTTATTCACACGGACGGCAACATCATGGGGATTCTGGATGAATGGATTGCGCTCGGCGCAGCATGCTATCAGTCCGTTGACCCCATGGCCGGGATGGATATCGCTGCGGTAAAACGCCGTTGCCACGGCAAGCTGGCGCTGATGGGCAACGTACAGTGCAGCCTGCTGCAGGACGGTCCGCGTGAAGCAATCCGGGAATCCGCCCGCTATTGCCTGACACACGGCGCACCCGGCGGGGGATACATCTTCGGCACATCCAACACGATTTTTGCCGGCATGCCCCTGAAGAATTATGAATACATGCTTGAGGTATACCGGGAACACAATGCGGCTTAAGGGTCAGACCGCGACACCCCTCGTTCTGCTCCGCTTCACATCCGGCGTTGGGCGCGGACGTCGATGACGCAGGCGAAGTTCCGTGCGGGCAACCCCAGCATGTTGTGCCCCCCCATGTGCGGCTCATGGCGTTATCGGGTGGAGTGGGCGCCCACACTCAACCCGGCAGGCCCTGATGAAAGCCTGCCTTCCTGGGGGGTGCGGCCTTCTTGCAGCGCTTTCCGGGCAAGGGCGTTCAGGTTTGCGATCTTCTTCGGATCCGTCACGGTGTTGCGGGTCTTCAAGCCGACGGACTCCAGTTGCGCCTGCGGCTGCTCGGCGTCCACCGCGTCCAGGTAGTCCATGAGCTGGCTGAAGAGCGCTTCCGTTTCGGCCGGCTGCGCGGCCGCCAGGTTCTTGGCCTCGCCGGGATCCCGCCGGAGATTGAAAAGCTCCTTTTCGCCCGCCACCCAGTCGACAACGAGCTTCCAGTCTCCCGCCCGGTAAGCCGACATGCCCATGTGCGGCAAGGGGCTTCCCCCGCGGAACCGCAGGAGCGGGCGATGAAACACGAGCCCGGGCAGCGCCCGCCGGACGCCGCCGGTGCCGAGCAGCAGCGGTTTCAGGCTGCCGCCGTCTATGTCGCCGGGCAACGCCGCCGGGTCACCGCCGGCCATGTCGACGAACGTGGGCAGCAGGTCGTAGAGGACCACGGGTTCGCGCGTCAGCGCGCCCCCTTCGATGCCGGGTCCGCGGGCGAGAAACGGCACGCGGATACCGCCTTCGTAAAGCCACTGTTTAGCCCCGCGCAGAGGGTAATTGTCGGGCAGCCGTTCGTCCGGCTCGACCTCAGCCGGGACAGCGGGTTCCCCCGCGCTCGTTGGCTGCGATCGCGTTCCCGAAACACGGTTGCGGTAGAGCGGGTTGTTCCAGCGGTGTTGATGACCGCCGTTATCGGAGGCCAGGAAGACGAAGGTGTTGTCCGCGATGCCCAGCTCGTCGACGGCCTGCAGCAGGCGGCCGATCCCGACGTCCAAATCCTCCAGCATGGCGGCGAATTCCAGCGGAAAGTCGCGCGGCGGGGTGCCTTTCTCGCGATATTTTGCGAGGGTTTCGGCCCGGGCCTGGATCTGGTCGTGGACGGCGTAGTAGCTGACCTGCGCATAGAAAGGCCGCGAGGCGCCTGCCTGGCGGCGCATGAAATCCACCGCGCGGTCCGTGATGCTGAAGGTCCGCTTGGGATCTTCGAACGGCTCCCCGGCGATCCGGGTCCACGTTCCCGCTTGCTTACGCTGGAAGAACGCCTTCCAGTCGAGAAAATCGCCGGTGAAATTGCCGGTAATCCCGTCGCTCTCGTCGTACCCGGCCTCTTCCGGCGCGGCCTCCATGCTCGAACCCCATTTCCCGAAATGCGCGCAGCGGTATGCCGGGTCGACGGCTTTCAGCGCCCGCGGGATCGTCAGATGCTCGCGCGGATCGAAGGCGCTGGGGAATTCCGTGCCCCGTTGCCGCGCTGTCGTCATGCCGCACAGCACGCTGCGGCGCGTCGGGGTGCAGATCGGGGCGGAGGCATAGCCGTCGGTGAACCGCATACCCTCGCCCGCGAGCCGCTCGATGTGGGGGGTCTCCAGGTACGGGCAGGAACCGTGCGGCACCGCGGGGTCGATCGGCACCGACGACTCGGCCCAGCCCTGGTCGTCGGTCAGGATGAACAGGATGTTCGGCCGGGCGTCGGGTTCGGCCCCCAGCGCGTTGACCCCGAGCGCAAGCGCGCCCGCGGAGAGGGTCAACGAGACGCTCCGCCGGGCGCCGTCCCCCCGGCGCCAACGGTGCTTCCGGGATTTGCGATGCGTCTTCTCTAGCCGGTTCATGCCGTCCTCCATGGTTGTGGGTTCCGATACCGCTCCCGGCAACTTTGGCGAGGTGGTCAGAAGGCCTGGCCTTCCACCCGCCAGTAGAGGGCCTGGCCAGGCGCGAGCGTGACGGGAAAGCCGGCGCGAAGCGCCGGCGCGGATACCGCGCGGTCTTCGCCGCCGTCGATATCCCGAAGCAGGAGATCGCCTGTCCCCGCGGCCAGGCCGAGCGCGGCCGGATCGAGGCGGACGCGGGCGTCGGCCGTCTCCGCGCCGTGGTTGTAGACGATGGCCAGGTTTTCCCCGGGGTACACGTAAACGGCGACGGTCGGGTGATCGGTGTCGAGCCGCGCCCGTGCGTCCGTCACGCGCGCCAGATAGAACGCCAAAGGTTTGAGAAAACGCGGGTTCTCGCCGTATCCCGCGATGTAGCAGGCGCGCCCCTCCCCGTGGGAGGTCAGCACCGCCGCGGGACGCCCTGCCTCATCGCGTGCGATGACGGTTCCGGGATCCCGCGCGGAGACCAGGGTGTCGCACAACAGCGTCCCGGGTGCGGCGAGCCCGAAGGGGCCGCGCAGCGAAACAGGCAGGTTTTCTTCCGCGAGTTCCGGCTGCGTCTCGAGGTAGGCGTCGCTCATCTCGCCGAATTCCGAAGGCGGGTACCCCGCGTCGACCCAGCGTGTCAGGTTCCAGAGCTGTTTCGCCGCCCGGTCGGTCGCCGGGGCGGCGTAGCGGATCCCGAGCAGGTCGCCGAGCGCGAAGGCGCCGCCGGTCACCGAGGCCCCGCCGATCGCGAGCAGCCCGCCGCCGTTTCGGACGTAGGTGCGGACGGCCTCCGCCAGCGCGGGATTCTCCCACAGCTCGCCGCCCGCCCAGGCCGTCTCCGGTTCCCCGACGAGCAGCAGCAACGACGCGTCGGCCGGCACGCCGCCGGAGGCAATCTCGTCGAACGCGACAAACCGGATCTCGACCGGCCAGTCCAGCATGGCGTGCAAGGGCCGGTTACGGGAGATGTAGTGCGTCGGCACGGCCCACGAGCGCATGGCGCCCCACGCGTCGGCCACGTAGACGGTCAGGCCCTCGTGCCGGTAGAGGCGCTTTCCGTAGATCCGCTCGTGGATGGTCCGGAATTCCTGCATGGTGTTGGCGATCGAGTCTCCGCACCCGGCCTCGAAGGCGCCGCGCACGTCGCCGCCGGCCGTGATGCCGGCCGGACACTGGAAGAACACCTCGCGCCGGATCCAGCGCCAGTTCTCCGCCCAGCGCGCGTCAAACACGTCCGGGTGATCGTGCTCCAGGTTGACCCACGGCAGGCGGATGATCCGGCGCGCGTTGGACGGGAAACCCGTGAGGCGGCGCACCGTCTTCGGGCCGGAATTCAGGGAGCAGACCACTTCGTCGAATCCCGCACGATCCACGTCGCCCAGCCACGGTTCGACGCCTTTCCAGTCGTCGCCCCAGAACCAGCGGGAACGGCGGCCGTCCGCGTGGATGATGGCGTTCATGCCCCGCGTGTACTCGAGCACCTCCTCCCGCATCAGGTCGATCCAGCGGCGGTAGGCGGGATGGGGCAGGTACCCCTCCTCGCCGTAGCCGCGTTCCATGATCCACAGCGGATCGAACGCCTCGCCGTGGCGCTGCTCGTACAGCGCAAAGCGCGCGGGATTCATGCCGGCCCAGTAGGCGTACCAGGACCAGGCGAGATAATCGCCGCGTTGCTCGCCGGGCCGGGGCTGCCGGATCTGCAGAAAAAAATACTGCAACGACGTGGGCCGCAGGACGGAGGCGGCCGGCGAGTCTTTAAGCCGGGCGCGGACCCAGTCGTAATGCATGGCGCGGCGCTCGGGACTGGAGACCCCGTCCGTTAAGCGGGGGGGGTAGGGTTTTCCGATGTGCGCGTGCGGCGGGCGCACCATGGCAACGGGGAAAATGGCGCGGTACTTCTTGCCCGGCGTTCCGCCCCGGACGGTCACCTGCTGCTTTCGCAGGTCGGCTTCCCATTCCGAGTGGGGCAGAACACGTCCGGTATCCTGCTCCAGCACGCGAAGCCGCACCGGGTCGGTATGCGGGTCGAGATAGTAGCGGGTTGGATCGCACACGTCCTCGAGCGGGAGGACGAGGTCGGCGTCCTCCTTCCGTTGCCAGAGTGATTTGAGGTAGCAATGGACCCACTGGGATGGATCGTGGGTGCGCGGCGTATGCGAGGCCGGGTGCGACAGGATGACGGGTTCGATGCCGGCTTCCTTCGCACGCGGCGCCAGCACCTCGGTGCCCCAGGAGAGCCAGACGTGATTACAGCCCATCGCGCGCAGGCGGGGCAGGGCTTCCTCCCAGTCCCGGTCGCGCTGCAAGGCCGTGACGATCGGTGGCGCGGGGTCCGGGGCGGGCGGTGGCGCCGCGCTGGCCCGGCTGCACGGCCATACGGCCAGCGCGGACAAGACGGCGGTTGTATAACGGTTGTAGTGACGTACTCTATGCATGCGCCTCGCTCCTTATCTTTGCGCTGGACCACAGCTTGTTTTTTGGCTCTTTCGCTAATTGTGTGGGTCAAGAGTTGGCTCCGGTGCCTTGCGGCTAACTCCCCGCCTGTACCCGTCTCTTCCCCCGCCTCGCCTCATAATTATCCATTTTCGTAATGTGGTCAACCGCTGTTGTAGCATGCTCCGGAATGTCGCACTGTACGGCCTGCATTTTGTGGACACGCCAGGAGGAGGCGGGTCCACAGTGTGGGCGCGTGGCATACGTGCAGGCCCTGAAGCGCGGCGTTTAGGATAACGTCTTGTGCCCGAACGACGAAGCGGTCAGAGACCGGGGGCCACGCTAACGCGCGAGCCTCTTGCCGATTTCAGGCCTCCGACGTCTGCATCCCAATACAGCCGGATCCCGGAACGGGGTTGCGGCCCTGCTATAGCGGGGTTTTTCTGGCTTGACGGTACTGCGGGTGTTGCGCAAAGTACGCGCGTTACGAGGGAAGCCGGATGTGGAGTGCCTTTCTAGGACTGTTTTCCAACGATATCGGGATTGACCTGGGCACGGCGAATACGCTGGTGTACGTCAAGGACCGGGGTATCGTGTTGCGCGAGCCGTCCGTCGTGGCGATTCAGGCCGGGACGAAGCGGATCCTCGCGGTGGGTGAAGAGGCCAAGCGGATGCTGGGGCGGACGCCGGGGAACATCGTCGCGATCCGCCCGATGAAGGCCGGGGTGATCGCCGATTTCGAGATTACGGAGGCGATGCTCCGCTATTTTATCAAGAAGATTCACAACCGCCGCAAGATGGTGCGCCCCCGGATCATCATTGCGGTGCCGAGCGACATTACGGAAGTGGAGAAACGGGCCGTCAAGGATTCGGCGACCCATGCCGGGGCGCGAGAGGTCTTTCTGATCGAAGAACCGATGGCGGCGGCCATCGGCGTCGGCCTTCCTATTCAGGAGCCGTCGGGCAACATGATCGTGGATATCGGAGGCGGCACGACGGAAGTGGCGCTGATTTCACTGGCCGGCATTGTCTTCAGCCGCACGGTGCGTGTGGGCGGCGATCAGATGGACGAATGTATCGTGCAGTACATGAAGCGGGTTTATAATTTGATGATTGGAGAGCGTACGGCTGAGGAGATCAAGATTTCGATGGGATCGGCCTATCCGGTTGACGAGGAAACGAGCACGGAAGTCAAGGGCCGCGACCTCGTGGCGGGCCTGCCCAAGACCCTGACGATCACGTCGGAGGAGATACGGGAGGCCTTGCAGGAGCCGATTTCATCGATTGTCGACGCGATTCGGATCACGCTGGAGCGTTGTCCGCCCGAGTTATCGGCGGACCTGGTGGATCGGGGGATGATCCTGGCGGGCGGCGGCGCCTTGCTGACCGGGGTGGACAAGCTTATCGCCGAACAGACCGGCCTGCCGGTCCACCTGGCGGATGATCCTCTCAGCGCCGTGGCGGAAGGGACGGGCGTGGTGCTCAACGAGCTGAACTTCCTGCGCCGTTCTTCCACGGTCGGCCGTTCCTGATCTGCGTCCCGGCCCCCCGGGATGTGCATTCCCGCTTCGCTGCTGCACGTTCGATGGAGAACGTGTGGTGCGAGGTCGAACCTATTTGATTCTGGCCGTGCTGGTGGCGGTGGTGGTACTCCTGAATCTGCCGGCGCCCGTGGCGCGGCGGGTGGAGGCGGGCGCGGCGGACAACCTGCTGCCGTTCCAGAACGTGTTGACGGTTCTGGGGCGCCGCGCCCGGGCGGCGTTGCGGGCGGTCAGCGGCGGAGCCGGCGGGCGGGAGCGCGAGGCGGCGTTGCGACTGGAGGTGGCGTCGTTGCGGGCGGCGTTGCGCGCGTTGGACGGCCTGGAGCACGAAAACGCGGCCTTGCGGCGGTTGCTGGATTTCCGGAAACGTTCGGAGTTGCGTCTCGCGGCGTGCGAGGTGATGTCGCGCGGCGGCACGGACGGCTGGTGGGAAGTCGTGCGGCTGGACCGCGGGACGGCGGACGGCCTGAAGGAGGGGCTGGCCGTGATGACGGCGGACGGCCTGGTAGGCCGGACACGGGCGGTCTCGCGGCACACGGCGGACGTGTTGCTGATTACGGACCCGTCGAGCCAGGTGGCGTGCCGGGTGGTGCGGGTGGATGCCGTGGGTATTCTGCGGGGCGGCGGCGTATCGGCCGGCGGGGATCCGCGGCTCGACATGCTGGCCGGGGCGCGGCCCCTGGGGATGGACTATATCCGCAAGGACGTACAACTTGCGCCGGGCGACCGCGTTGTGACATCGGGGTTGGGCGGCGTGTTTCCGGCGGGGTTACCGGTGGGGCGGGTGGAGCGCGTGGCGCTTGACGCCAGCCGTTTGTTTCAAAGAGCCGAGATCACGCCCGCGGCGGATCTGGCGCGTTTACGTTATGTGTTTGTGGTGCTGCCGTGACCTGGTTGATTATGGGTTTTGTTCTGATTGCCGCGGCGCTGGCGCAGGTCATGTGGCCGCCGGTGGCGCTCCTGGGGCGGGTCAAGCCCCCGTTGCTGCTGGCGGCGGTGCTGTACTACGCCTTGTGCCGGGATACGGGCGCGGCGCTGGTGGCGGCCGTGGCGGGGGGGATCCTGCACGACGCCTTGAGTCCGGCGCCGCTGGGGTACACGGCGTTCTGCTTCTGCATGGCGGCCTGGGCCGCCGGCCGGGCGCGCGATCTGGTGATGAGCGATTCGCTGGTCACGCAGGTTTTTTTCGGCGCGCTGACGGCGGTCCTGGTCACGGTGTTGCTCGGCATTCTGTTGATCCGGGCGGAGGTGCTGGTGTCCCCGGCCGAGCGCGTGGTATGGCGCGCGGGCGGCCAGCTTGTGCTGGGCGGGCTGGTCACGCCGGCGGTTTTCCTGCTGGCGGGCGCACTGGATCGCCTTGTGGGCAACGTGGCGCGGAGGGAGCCGATCGATGGCTTTGAGTGACACGCGGGAATCGGAACTGCTGCGCGTGAAGGTGACGGCCGGGGTGATGCTCCTCGCGCTCGGCGTCCTGGCGGCGGTTCTGTGGCGGGTCCAGGTGGCCCGGGCGCCGGATTACCGGTCGAGCCTGTATCGCCAAAGCGTGCGGCGCGTGCGGTTGCCGGCGATCCGTGGGGCCATCCGCGACCGGTACGGACGCATGCTGGCCGACAACCGGCCGAGCTACTGTATTGCCGTCTATGTCGAGGAATTGCGGAGGCCCGGCCGCATTGAGCGGACCATTGACGCGGTTGAGGACGTGATTCGCAGCGTGAGCGGGATCGTGAATTTGCCGCGCGAAGTGGACCGGGATGAGATCGAACGCCATATCCGCATGCGGCGCCCGCTGCCCCTGCTGATCTGGAAGGATATCGGGCCGGCGGCGCTGGCGCGGTGGTGTGAAAGCGACGTACATCTCGCCGGGGTGGACATCTACGTGGAACCCGTGAGGGCTTATCCGCACGGCGCACTGGCGTCGCACGTGCTCGGCTACGTAGGGCGGGCCGAGCCCGCGAACGGGGAGGCCGGCGGCGCGTATCACTATTATCTGCCGGAGATGGAGGGCAAGTACGGCGTGGAGAAGACCTACAACGCCGTGCTGGCAGGCGAAGCGGGAGGACGCCTGTTGCGGGTGGACGCCTCGGGGTTCAAGCACGGCGAGATAGGCGAACGGGAGCCGGCGGCGGGACGCGACCTGTTCCTGACGCTGGATGTGCGCATCCAGCGCCTGCTGGAGGAAACGCTGGGCGACATCCGGGGAGCGGCGGTCGTGCTGGATCCGCGCAACGGGGACGTGCTGGCCCTGGCCAGCAGGCCGGATTTCGACCCGTCGGATTTCAGCCCCGCCATCGCGCCGGACGCATGGCGGCGCCTGACCACGGATCCCGGCCAACCGTTCTTCAACCGGGCGATTACGGGGACCTATGCACCGGGCAGTACGTTCAAACCGGTGGTTTCCCTGGCGGCCCTCGAGAACGACCGGGCCGGCGGAGACACGGTCTTCGGCTGCCCGGGCTATTTCGAGGTGGGCGGCGTCCGTTTCCATTGCTGGCGGCGTTCCGGACACGGCAAGCTGGCGATGCGGGAAGCGCTGGAGCAGTCCTGCAACGCGTATTTCTGTCAGCTCGGGCTGCAGTGCGGCTACGAGCGGATTTATCACATGGCGGAGGCGCTGGGGCTGGGGCGGGAGACGGGCATCGATCTGCCGTCCGAAGCGGCGGGACTTCTGCCGAACAGCGCGTGGAAGGAGCGGTACCGGGGCGATTCCTGGCGTGCGGGCGACACCTGTAATGCCTCGATCGGGCAGGGTGCGCTGGCGTTTACCCCCGTGCAGATGGCCATGTTCGCCGCGACGCTGGCGAACGGCGGAACGGTCTACCGGCCGCGGGTGCGCCTGGTGCCGGGCCGGGCCGGGGACGTGTGCAACGTGATGCACTGGGCGCCCGAAACCCTGGCCGTGGTGCGGGGCGGGATGCGCGACGTGGTGATGGCGCCGCACGGCACGGGCCGCCGGGCGTACGTGGAAGGCGTAGTCATGGCGGGCAAGACGGGCACGGCGGAGCACGGACCTCGGGAAGCGCGCCGGAAATACGGGTGGATGATTCTGTTCGCGCCGTACGAAGCGCCCCGTTTCGCCGTGGCCATGGTGGTGGAAGACGCGGTATCGGGCGGCACCACGGTGGCGCCGCGCCTGCATGCGCTGATGGAAGGTATTTTCGGGGATGAGTCCGGGCCGGTGCAGGAGGGGAGGGGTTGAGTATGCGGCGCGCCGAACACGCCTGGAGACTTCTGCGGGGGTTGAGCTGGCCCATGTTCGGGATTACCCTGCTGCTGTCCGCCTTGGGCGTGCTGTTTGTTTACAGCGCGTGTTATGCGAGCGTGGAGGGCACCATGCGCGCCCTGTACCGGCGGCAGCTGTTGTGGGCCGGGGTGGGCCTGGCGGCGTACCTCGGGTTTGCCGCGTTCGACTACCGGCGCCTGCGGCGCCTGACGTGGTGGATTTACGCGGGCAGTCTTCTGCTCCTGGTGCTGGTTTTGCTGATCGGGACCGAAATTTCGGGGGCCAGGCGCTGGTTGATGGTGTTCGGCATCGGCCTGCAGCCGTCGGAGCTGGCCAAGCTGGCCGTCGTCCTCGCGTTGGCGCGGAAGCTCAGCCGGCCGGGCGAAAGCCTGGGCGGTTTCGGCGCCCTGGCGGGCGTGCTGGCGCTGGTCCTGGCGCCGATGATCCTGATCATCCAGCAGCCGGACCTGGGGACGGCGATGGTGTTTCTGCCGGCGGCCTTTGTGATGATGTTCGCGGCGGGGGTTCCGTTGCGCTCGTTGCTGGTGCTCCTGGCGGCCGGAAGCTGCGCGGTAGGGGTGTTTCTCGGTTCGCTCTTTCTGCCGGCCAGGCTGGGCGTGAGCGAGGAAGGCCAGGCGCGCATTATTTCGGCGGTCGGCCTGCGTCCGTATCATCGGGACCGGATCGAAGCGTTCTTCAATCCCGAGCGGGATCCGCTCAACGCGGGGTGGAACAAGATGCAGTCGGAGATCGCGGTGGGGTCGGGCGGCGTGTGGGGCAAGGGGTACCTTAAGGGTACGCAGAACATTCTGGGTTTTCTGCCGCGAAAGGTGGCGCCGACCGATTTCATCTATTCGGTGATCGCGGAGGAGACGGGATTCGTCGGCTCGACGGTTGTGCTTGTCCTGTTCGGGGGATTGTTGGTGCTGGGCGCGCGGACGGCGTGCGCGGCGCGCGACAAGATGGGGCGTCTGGTGTGCGCGGGCATTACGGCAACCTTGTTCGTGCACGTGTTTGTCAACATTGCCATGACGGTGGGGATCATGCCGATTACCGGTTTACCCCTGCCGTTATTGAGTTACGGGGGCACGTTTATGGTGGTGACGATGGCGTCACTGGGAATTATACAAAGCGTACATATACGCTCACACATGTACCCGCACGGGTTTTAGGTCCGTTGAAGGGGTCGCTGAGGGAGCATAGGAAAGGCCATGAAAATGTTCGGCATGGGTAAAAGCAGCAAGATGAAACGGGAAATCGTGATCAACGCAGAGCGCCTGGAAACACGGGTGGCGGTGGTCGAAAACGGCAAGCTCGAAGAGTTTCGCGTGGAGCATCCGACGGAAGAGCGGATCGTGGGCAGTATCTACAAGGGGCGGATTCAGAACCTGGAACACGATTTGCAGGCTGCCTTCGTGAATATCGGGCTGCGGAAGAACGCGTTCCTGCACTACTGGGATATGACCCCGGACGACTCGATCAGCATGGAGATCGACAACGGGTCGCGGCACCGCCGCCGGCCGCGGCGGGCGCGCCTGAAGAACGAAGACGTGGAAAAGCAGTTTCCGCCCAATTCCGAGATCATCGTCCAGGTGACCAAGGGGCCCATCGGCACGAAGGGACCGCGGGTGACGACGACCTTGAGCGTGCCCGGCCGGTACCTCGTGATGATGCCCGGCACGACGCTCAAAGGCGTGTCGCGAAAAATCGGCGACGACCGGGAACGCCAGCGGCTGAAAAAACTTCTGGCCCGTCTGCCGGTGCCGGAGGGCATGGGCGTGATTGCGCGCACGGCGGCGGCCGGGGCGCGGAAGAACAGCCTGGCTCGGGATTTGCGCGGATTGATTGCCATCTGGGAGGAGATGGAGCGTGCCAAGCGCGAGCAACCGGCGCCGTGCTGCCTGTACCGGGAGCCGGACCTGGTTGAGCGCGTCGTACGGGACTGGCTGACCGAGGACGTGGACCGGATCATCGTCGACAACCGGCAGGAGTATGACCGTATCCGGGACGTGGCGGGGCGGATTTCACGGCGCGCGCGCAACTGTATCCAGCTGCACGAAGGGGACCTCCCGGTGTTCGATCACTACGGCGTCGAAGATCAAATCGAACAGGCGTTCCGGCGGAACGTGCCCCTGGCGTCGGGCGGTTCCCTTGTGCTGGACGAGACCGAGGCCCTGATTGCGATCGACGTCAACACGCGGCGGCACAAGGGCACCGGTTCCCAGGACGAGGCGATCCTGGCGGTCAATACGGAGGCCGTTGAGGAGGTGGCGCGGCAGTTGCGCCTGCGCAACATCGGCGGGCTGGTGGTGATCGACCTGATCGACATGAAAAGCCGGAAGCACCAGAACAGCGTGTATCGGGCGATGAAGACGGCGCTGAAACGGGACCGGGCGCGGACGAATGTGGTGCCGATCTCGGACCTGGGCCTGATGGAAATGACGCGGCAGCGGGCGGAGGAGAGCCTGTTGTCGGCCACCGTGGTGGATTGTCCGTATTGCCGCGGACGGGGAACGGTTAAATCGCCGCTGGGCATCAGTGTCGAGATTCAGCGTGCGATCTCGGGTCTGATGCGCCGGTTCGGCCGCTCGCGCGAGCCCGCCAAGCTGCAGATTGTGGTGCACCCCACGGTGCTGGATCGCATGCGGCGGGAGGATGAGCAGTTCCTGATTGAGATCGAGAAGGAATGCGGCGCGGAGCTGAGTTTCCGGTCGGATCCGGGCAGGCACGTGGAATTTTTCTTGATCAGTGACGCCGCAACTGGTGAAGTTCTGTATTCTTCCAAGACGGATACCTAAGCAGGGAGCGTTATGGCAGCTATGTCGGACGGCTACGGTGGGAACGGGGCGCGCGGGCGCCGGAGACCCGTTTACATAATCACGGCAACGGTCATCCTGGGGTTGGCCCCATGCGTCCGGGGGGCGGAGGAAGCGGTGCGGGAGCCGCCCCGTCCGCGTGACGAAGCCGCCGGGCCGGCGCCCGGGGCGGCGCCCCGGGAGGCGCCCGCGACGCAGACGGTGGGGCCGGCGGCCGCGCCGAAACCGATGCCGGATCGGCCCGGCCCGATCGAGACGCGGGCGGACCAGTTGGATTACGACCGCAAGACCGGCTGGATCGAGGGGCGCGGCAACGTGATGATCCGGAAAGGCGACGACGTGCTGACGGCCGATTACGTGCGCGTGAACGTGCGTACGGAGGACGCGCACGCGTACGGCAGCGTGATCCTGCGGCGCAAGGACGAAGTCTGGCGGGGCGACCAGCTGAACTACAATTTCCGGGAGCGCACGGGCGATGCCGCGGGCTTGAGAGGCGACACCGGCCCGTACGTGCTCGATGCCGCACGTTCCGAGCGCGGGCCGGAAGGCACATTCACCTTTCACAAGGCCCGTTTGACGACCTGTACCAACGCGGTGGACCGCTGGCATTACCACGTGACGGCGCGCAAGGTGCGCCTGCAACCGGGCCAGTACATGAAGGTTTACGGAGCCGTCTGGCGGCTCGGCGGCGTGCCCGTCATGTACGTGCCGTACTGGTACCGGAATCTCCGCGAGGACGTCGGGTTCCGGCTGTACGCCGGGCACAGCAGCCGGATGGGGACGTTCGTGCTGAGCTCCTACCGTTACCGCGTGAGCCCGATGCTCAAGGCGGAGACGCACCTCGACTACCGGACGGAACGCGGGGTCGGCGTGGGCCAGGATTTTGACTGGCGCGATCCGGAGGAGAACGCCTGGTTCGGCAAACTGCAGATGTACTATATCGACGACAAGGAACCGCTGGACGAGGACGAAGATCCCGCCACGAGCGATATCGATAACGAGCGTTACCGCTTCAAACTCGAGCACGAGGTGAACTTCACGTACCGCGACTACGCCCTGATTCAGGCCGAGTACCTCAGCGACACGGATATCCTCGAGGACTTTTTCGAGGACGACTACCGGGATGGCGCGGTGCCCGACAACTACGCCACCTACACGCACCGCGGCGACTACAATTCTCTGACTGTGCTGGCTCAGGGCCGCTTGAACGATTTCTATGGCGGCGTCAACCGCGTGCCGGAAGTGTCGATGGACTTGCTCCGGCAGCCGCTCGGGTCCACCCGGTTCTACTACGAGGGACAGACGGCGGGCGCGTACCTCGAACGCGTGTATCCCGACACGGAGGCGGCCGACGCGTATTCGTCGGTGCGTCTCGACACCGACCACACCCTCTACCGTCCGTCGAAGCTGTTCGGGTTCCTGACGGTGATTCCGCGGGCCGGATACCGCGGAACGTACTATTCGGATACCCGCCGGACGGTGACGGAAACGCGGACCCAGTCGACGACGGAAACCAACCTGGTGGTGGACGCGGGCGGCGTGACGAACCCGGTGGTGACCGTGTTGACCGATTCCGAGACATTTACCCGCGAGGAGGATGCCGGATCGGACTTCCGGAACCGCTTCGAGCTGGGCGTGGAAACATCCTACAAGGCATTCAAGGTGTTCCAGGGCCCGAAGGGCGAGCGGCGGCATATCGCCGAACCGTACGCGAATTATACGTACGTGCCGGAACCGAACCTGGTGCCCGGGGATCTGTACGATTTCGACGCCGTGGACGCGCTGGACGAAGAGCATTTCGTGCGCGTGGGGATGCGGAACAAGTGGCAACGCAAGCGCAAGGACGAGCCGTTTGACATCGCGGACGTCAACGTGTACACGCGTTACCGCTTTGAACGCGAGGACGACGAGGACGCCATCGACCGCGTGTTCCTGGACGCGGAGTTCCAGCCGAACGACTGGATGCAGATCGATACGGACGCGGAATACGACGTGGAGGAGTCGCGCCTGGATATTTTCAACACGCGTTTGCTGATGGGCTACGGGAATGCGTTGGACGCGGAGATCGAATACCGGTACCGCTACGACGAAAGCAGCCTGTTGCGTAACGACCTGACCTTTTACCTGAACCGCAACTGGTCCCTCAATACGTACGGGCGGTACGAGTTCGAGGAATCGCGCCTGGAGGAACAGGGAGGGTATTTGCAGCGCAGTTTCGACTGCATGGTCTTCCGGGCGGGGGCCAGCATGCTGCCGGGCTACACGGCGACGGACGGCACGGAATTCGACGACGAGTTCCGGTTCCTGTTCGAGTTCTGGATGACAGCGTTTCCGGACGTAAGTTTTGCCGGCCGCCACCGGAATTGAGCGGGCGGGGCGCCGAAGCCAACGGGGGCGCGGACGGGGCGGCCCCTGACGGAGGTTCTATGACGGGCGCGGATGCCGGCGTGCATGATCCCGTGTTGTACGGGGCCGACGACACGCCGGGCCTGGTTGCCGTCGAACACCTGGAGCGCGCGGGTGGGGACCTTATGGCGCTCTACCGACGGCGGGGGCGGTCCGTGTCGGTGAGCCGTGAGCCGTTCGAGTCGTTTATCGTATGCAGCGCGGAGGCGCTCGCGGCCGGCGGGGGGGCGCCGCGGGTGGAGCGTCTCGACGGGGGCGGGCCGCTCAACCGGCTGGCGTTGTTTCCAACCTGGAAGGCGCGCCGCCGCGCGCTGCGGCGGATGTCTGAAGAAACCGGTTTTACGGCGGGCACGCCGCAGTCCCCGTACTGGAGTCCCAACGATCCGGTCCAGCAATTCCTGATGCGCAGCGGCCATACGCTGATGCTGGGGCTGGCGTTCGAGGACCTGGAGCGGATGCAGGTCGACATCGAATGCGCGACCAGCGAGGGCTACACCTTCTGCAATCCGGAGCGGGACGGCGATCGGATAATCGCGATCGGGCTGGGCGACGGTCGGGGCTGGACCACGGTGTTGTCGGGGGCGGACCTGGACGAAAAGGGGCTGCTGGAGCGTTTCGCGGAGCTCGTTGCGGAACGGGATCCGGATGTACTGGAGGGGCACAACATCTTCAATTTCGACTTGCCGTACCTCTTTTGCCGCGCCGAGCGGCTGGGGGTGCGGCTCGGTCTGGGGCGGGACGGCAGCGTGCCGGCGCGCCGGGCCAGCCGGTTCAGTGTGGGCGACCGCACGATGAGCTACGAGCGCTTTTCGATTCGCGGACGTCACGTCGTGGATACGCTGTTTCTGGTGCAGGCGTACGACGCGGTGCACCGCGTGCTCAGCGGGTACGGGTTGAAAGAGGCGGCCGCCCATTTCGGGCTCAGCGCGCCGGAGCGCACGTTCATTCCCGGGCACCGGATCGGCGAGACGTTCGCGCGGGACCCCGGGACGGTATGCCGGTACGTTCAGGACGACGTGGCGGAGACCCGCGGTCTGGCCGAGGTGCTGTCGCGCAGCGTCTTCCTGCAGGCCCGCATGCTGCCGTTCAGTTACCAGACCGTCTGTGTGCGGGGCGCGGCGGCCAAGATCGACGCATTGATGATCCGGGAATACCTGCGGCAGGGGCGCGCCCTGCCGCGCCCGGACGTGCCGCGCGCGTTTGCGGGCGGGTATACGGATCTCTTTGCGGAGGGGGTCGTGCGGGACGTGCACCACGTGGACGTGCGCTCCCTGTATCCGTCCTTGATGCTGGCAAGGCGGATCAGGCCCGGGACGGATGAGCTGGACGTGTTTTTGAATCTCCTGGACCGGTTGCGCACGGTGCGTTTGGACGCGAAGCGGGCGATGGACCGGGCGCGCCGCGGGGAGCGCCGGCGTTACTACGCGGCCCTGCAGGGCGCCTTCAAGATCCTGATTAACGCGTTCTACGGTTACCTCGGATTTGCCCAGGCGCGTTTCAGCGATTTCGGCGCAGCCGAGCAAGTCACCCAAGCAGGCCGGAACCTGCTGGTCTGCATGATCGATTGGCTCAAGGCGCATGGGGCGCAGCCGGTTGAGATCGATACCGACGGCATATACTTCGTCCCGCCGCGGACGGGGGGCCGGGAGGCGTTTCGCAGCGCGTTCCGGAAGGCGCTGCCGGAGGGGATCGAAGTCGAGTTTGACGGTGAGTACGAGGCGATGTTCAGCTATAAAATGAAGAATTATGCCTTGCTGACGCCGGACGGCGAGCTGGTCGTGAAGGGCGGCGCCCTGAGGTCGCGGGGGTTGGAGCCTTTTCAGCGGGACTTCCTGGAAGACCTCTTGCGTTTGCGCCTGGAGGGCCGGGAAGGGGAGCTGCCTGCCTTGAAAGCGCGTTACGAGACGGCGTTACGCGAGGGGAACTGGCCCGTGGAGAAATTCGCGAAGACGGAAACGCTGCAGGAGTCCCCGGACGCGTACGCGGCCAAGGTAGGCGCGGGGAAGTGCGGGCGCCGCGCCGCCTACGAGTTGGCGCTGGCTTCGGAGCGCGACTATCGCGCGGGAGACCAGGTGGCGTATTACGTAACGGGCGAAACCCGGCGGGTTGCCGTGCACGAGAAGGCGAAGCTGGCGGCGGATTGGAACCCGGCGCAACGGGACGAGAACACCGCGTATTATCTGGCCAAGCTGGACGCATTGTACAGGAAATTCGCGCCGGAAAGCGCAAATCAGGAGGAACTGGCCTTATGAAAAAAGACCTGACGGTCTGTCCCGTGAAGCGGGCGGGAGCCGACGGATTCACTCTGCTGGAGATCCTGGTCGTGGTTCTGATTATCACGATCCTGGCGACGATCGTGGGCGTCAACGTGGCGAACCGTCCGGAGGAGGCACGGATTGCGGCGGCCCGGGCGCAGATCGCCTCGCTGAAGACGGCCTTGCGCCTCTATCACATGGACAACGGCATGTTGCCGGCGCCGCGCCAGGGGCTGGACGCCTTGTGCACGCCGCCCGAAAGCGAGCCGCGCCCGCGTGCCTATCGCGAGGGCGGGTACCTGGACAGCCGGCGTGTGCCGGACGACCCGTGGGGCCGTCCCTACAGTTACCTGGTCCCCGGCCGTGAGGGCGAACCTTTCGAAATCATATCCTACGGGTCGGACGGAGAGCCCGGAGGCGAGGGGGCGGCGCGGGATATCAGCAGTTCGGACCTGTAAGCAAGGTCTTGAGGGCGCCGTGGATGCGCCCGTTAGTCGCCAGGAAGCTGAGGCGTTCGCCGCCGAGCCGGGCGAGCACTTCGGTCCGCCCGCCGGCGCGCGAAACGATGAGCCCGGCGGCCGCGATGTCCCAGGTGTAGATGCCGGACTCGAAATAGCCGTCGGCGCAACCCGAGGCGACAAAACAGAGGTCGAGAGCGGCCGAACCGGTCACGCGCGGGCGCTGTGCGGCCGACGCAATGGCCTCGAGGTAGCGGTAGGAGCGGCCGGCCGGTTCCGTGTTCTTGTCCAGTCCCGTACAGACGACCGCCCGCTCCAGCGCGTCGGTGGCGGAGACCCGGATCGAGGATCCGTTGAGTTCGGCGGGACCGCCGGCGGTTGCCGTATAGAGGTGGTCGAAGGCGGGAACAAAGACGGCGCCGGCGAGGACGGCGCCGCCGCGCCGCACCGCCACCGATGTGTTCCAGAGAGGGAGACCGTGAGAGAAGTTAATGGTTCCGTCGATGGGGTCCACGACCCATTCGAAGCCGGCGGGGCCGGGGCCGGTCGGGGCGGGCGCCGGCGCGGCGTCCTCCTCGCCGAGCACGGCGTGAGACGGGAAGCGTGACCGGATGACCGCCTCGACCGCGGCCTGGCTTTCGACGTCGAGCCGGAGCTTGATATCGTGGCGGGAAACGGAGATGTACTCGGTGCGCCGTGCCCGGTTTTGCAGGGCGTGCATGCCTCCGGCGCGGGCCGCTTCCACAGCGCAGGCGAGCAGTGCCTCCGGCGCGGGGTCGGGTGCCGGGTTCACGAGGCGACGGCTTCCCGGCTCTGAGGATTGAAGCGCATGGAGATGATGCGGGAAATGCCTTTCCCGGGCATCGTGACGCCGTAGAGGGTTTCGGCGGCGGCAATGGTCTGGCGGTTATGGGTAATGACCACGAACTGGGATTGGCGCAGGAACGCCTTGAGGACGTTGACAAAGCGCCCGATATTCGACTCGTCCAGCGCCGCGTCCAGCTCGTCGAGCAGGCAGAAAGGGCTCGGCTTGAGCATGTAGATGGCAAACAGCAGCGAGACGGCGGTAAGGGTGCGCTCGCCGCCGGAGAGCAGGGAGATGTTCTGTAGCCGCTTGCCGGGAGGGCGCGCGATGATTTCGATCCCGCATTCCAGGACGTCCTCCTCGTCCACGAGCACCAACTTGGCCGATCCGCCGTTGAAAAGCTGTTTAAACATGGACTGGAAATTGTCGTTCACGGCCTGGAACGCGTTGCGAAACATGTCGGACGTGGTCCGGTTGATCTTCCGGATCATGTCCATGAGTTGTTGCTTGGCCCTGGCGAGATCCTCTTCCTGTCCCGTCAGGAAGCGGTAGCGTTCCTCGAGTTCGCGGTGTTCCTCGATGGCGACGAGGTTGACCGGCCCCATGGCCTCGAGGCGCGTGCGCAGCTCGGCAATCTGGGTTTCCAGCGCTTCCGCGGACGGGGCCTCGTCGTTCTCCCATTCGGGTTCGGGAGCGGCCATGATGTCCTCGGGCGCCGCCTGGTATTCGGACGCGGCGCGGTCCAGGAGGTTCTGCCGGCGCATGCGGCATTCCATGTAATGGACTTCCGTTTCGGATTTACGGTTGTGCACGGTCTCCAGCCGGTTGCGTGTGTCCGCGAGCTGGGCTTCGAAAGCCGATAGTTCGGAAGCCTGTTTTTCCCGGTTGCGGCGAAGGCTTTCCGAACGGGCCTTATGCCGGCCGACGGCCGTTTCGAGGGATGCGAGGCCGGCTTCGGCCTGTTCTATTTCCTTGCGGAGTCCGGCAATACGCGCTTCATAGGATTGGATGCCGGCCGTGCGTCCGTCTACGGCGCTCTGCAGTTCCGCGAGGCGTGTGGCGGCGGCGTTACGTTGTGTTTCGAGGTGTTCGAGGGTCTGGTCTTCCTGGGCCAGGCGGATACGGGCTTCCGTGGCGGCGGACTGCAGGGCGGTCTGCCTGTTTTCCAGGTCGTGCAGTGTCCGGGTCCGTTCGCTGATATCGCGGGCCGCCTGCTCGCGCCGGGCGCGCAGGGCTTCGGACCGCTGGACGATCGTCTCCCGCGTTTCGCCGTCGGCCTCATCCTGGTTGCCGAGATTGTCGCACTCCCAGGCCACCGTTTCGAGACGCCGGCGCGCCTCCTCCGTTTCGCGCGAGACGACCTCGTGTTCCCCCTCCGTCTGGGCCGCCTTGCGCGTGTGTGCTTCCAGTTCCACGCGCGCGGTTTCGAGGCCGGCTTCGAGCGTGTCGATTTCCGCAGAGAGGGCGCCGGCGCGCCGGGAGGCGCTCTCGAGTTCCGTCCGGACCGCGGCCAGTGCGTCTTCGGCGTCGGTGCGCAGATGTTTTCGGGCGAGGGGCGTTTCGCCGCCCGTATCGCGCGTCCCGTATTCAAACCCGTGGGCGCCGTGCACCAGGCAGCCGTCGGGCGTTACGCAGCACACGTGGGCCGGGAGCGTGTCGGGAATGGACTCCAGGCTGTCGACGAGCCAGACATGGGCCAGGAGCCGGCGTACGACCGGCGCCGCGACATCGGAACAGCGCACGCCGTCCAGGAAGGGACGACAGCCGGGTGCGGGCGGTTCAGGCGGGGCTTCGGGGGGGACGGCGGCATTGAGGAGTCGTCCGGGTCCCTCCTCGCGGCTGCGCCAGAGGGACAGGATGCGGCGGGCCGTGGCGCCGTCGGCAACGAGCACGCCGTCAAGCCAGGCGCGCAGGACCGTTTCGAGGGCGGTCCGCAGTGCGGCATCGGTTTCGATATGCGAGGCCAGGGGGCCGAGCAGGGATCCGGTCTCGATCCCGAGGGGGTTGCCGGGGTCGAGCAGGAGCCGTGTGCCGGCCGGGATGCCGGCCCCGGCCTCAGCCTTTTCCTCCAGGACCTGGAGGCGCGCCTCGAGGGCGGCGGAGCGTGCCTGGAGGTCGCCCGCGCGTGCACGGGTTTCGGCGAGGGCGGCGCGGCGTTCCTCGAGATGCCGGCGCAAGGGGGGGAGGGCCTCGGCGCGGGCGGCGGCCTCCGCGCGGCGGCGCTCGAGTGCCTGCTGCACGTCGGCCAGGCGCGTTTCGCGGGCTTCGAGAACGCGTGCGAGCTGGGATTTTTCGGCCGCCAGCCGTTCACGCCGGATCACGGTCGAACGTTCGCGGGATTCCAGCTCGATCATCTCGTTCTGCAGGCGGGACGCCAGGCTTTCCATTTCGACGGATTCTTCGCGCAGGGTGCGAATCCGGTCGCGGACCGTGTTCACCTCGGACTGATGGGTTTCCAGCGCTTCGGAGGCCGTACGCATCTCGGTTTCGGCGCCGGCGCGGGTTTGCCGGGCGTCGGCGAGGCGCTGTTCCAGTTCGGCCTGCTGCCGGCGCTGGGTCTCCATCTGGCGGTGTGTATCGGTGATTTCCCGGGAGTCGCGCTGCGACAACACTTCATATTCCTCGATACGCTGCCGGTTCAGGCCGATCAGCTCGCGGGTATGGTCCAGGGTGCTCTGGGCCTGAACGCCGGCTTCCAGGACGGAGGCAATTTCACGTTCGGTCTCCATCATGGCGGTGCGGAGGGCGGCGCTGGCCTTTTCAATCTCGTCGACTTCCTGGCGCGTCCGGCCGGTCTGCGTGTTGAGTTCCGCCAGTTCGGATTCAATGGCCTGCAGCTCCGCGTCCGCGGCGGCCAGCGTGCGGCGCGCCAGGAACAGGTCGAGGGTGCGCAGGCTCTGCTTGATGCTCTGGTAGCGCCGGGCCTTGCCCGCCTGGCGCTGCAGGGAGCCGATCTGGCGTTTGACTTCCCGGATTACATCCGCGAGGCGGAGCAGGTTGGCCTCCGTGTGCTCGAGCTTGCGGATGGCCTCTTTTTTGTCGGCCTTAAACTTTGTGATGCCGCTGGCCTCTTCGAAAATCTGGCGGCGGTCTTCGGGCCGGGAGCTGAGGATCTGGTCGATACGGCCCTGCTCCATGAGGGAGTAGGAGGACGTGCCGATGCCGGTGTCCATGAAGAGGCGTTGAATGTCCTTGAGACGGCAGGGTGTCTTGTTCAGAAAGTAGGCGCCTTCGCCGGAACGGAAGACGCGCCGGGACACGGTGACCTCGTGGTAATCCGTGTTGAGAACGTCTTCGCAATCGGTGAACGTGATATCGACCTGGGCCATCCCGAGCGGCTTGCGGTCGTCGGTGCCCCCGAAGATACAGTCCTCCATCTTGGAACCCCGCAGCGCCTTGGCGCTCGTTTCGCCCAGCACCCAGCGGATTGCATCAGAGATGTTGCTTTTGCCGCAGCCGTTCGGCCCGACAATCGCAGTCATGCCGGGTTCGAAGTCCAGCCGTGTCTTGTCGGCGAAACTCTTGAAGCCGGTCATCTGCAGAGATTTAAGATACACGACGCTCCTCCACCTGCATTGTGTCTATATCATGTAGCCCTGCCACGTGCAACCCCAATATATAGGGTTTTTCCGGTTTTGTGCGGGACTGTCTGCGAGCCGGTCCTGTTCGGGGGGGCGGCGGCCGGTGATTTCAGACAAAGCGGTACTTGAAGACGCACCAGACGGCCCGTATGCCGTCGCGCCAGGTGATCTTTTTGCCTTCGGCGTAGCTCCGGCCGTAATACGAGATGGGCACCTCGTAGACGCGCCAGTTGCCGCGTGCGATCTTGGCGGTCACTTCGACCTCGAACCCGAAGCGGTCTTCGTGGAGCGAGAGGGTCTCGAGCACCTCGTGCCGGAAGGCCTTGTAGCAGACTTCCATGTCGGTGAGGTTGAGGTCGGTCATCATGTTGGAGAGCGTGGTCAGGAAGCGGTTGCCCACGTAGTGCCAGAAGAAGACCACGCGGTGCGCGCCGCCGCCGAGAAAACGCGAGCCGTACACGACGTCGGCATGCCCGTCCAGAATGGGGCGGAGGAGCCGGGGGTACTCGGCCGGATCGTATTCGAGGTCGGCGTCCTGGATCAGGACGATGTCGCCGGTGGCGACGGCAAAGCCGCTGCGCAGGGCGGCGCCCTTGCCGCGGTTCGCGGGATGGTAGACGAAACGCCAGTCCGGGTGGCGCTCTTCCAGGTTCCGCATAACGCCGGCACTGCCGTCGGAGGATGCGTCGTCGACCAGGACGAGTTCCTTGTCCAGGCCGACATCGACATCCTGGACGCGGCGGACGATGGTTTCGAGTGTGTCGGCCTCGTTGTAAACGGGTATGACAATCGACAGTTTCTGCATGGCGCCGCAGTGTAGACCCTCCGCCCCGGAGAGGCAAGCCGGAAGGCGGGGTTGAAGCTTGCCGAAGGGCGCGGCGCGTGGGACTATACGCAGCGCGGGAGTTCAAGATGGCGCAGGTGGTGATCGTAACGGGATCGGCGGGGCTGGTCGGCGCGGAGGCCGCGCGGTTCTATCTCGGCCGGGGGCGGCATGTCGCGGGTATTGACAACGACATGCGGGCGGCGTTCTTCGGCGCAGAGGCCTCGACGGCGTGGCAGCGCAGACGCCTGGAAGCGGACTTCGAGGAGTACGAGCACGCAGACGCGGATATCCGCGACCGGGAAGCGATGAACCGGCTTTTTGCCCGTTACGGGGCGGATATCGATCTGGTGATTCATGCGGCAGCACAGCCGTCGCATGACTGGGCGGCGTCGGATCCGGAAACGGATTTTACCGTAAACGCCAACGGAACCCTGGTTCTACTCGATTCTGTCCGGCGGTATTGTCCCGGGGCGGTTTTTATTCACGTTTCGACGAACAAGGTGTACGGAGACACGCCTAACCGGCTGCCGTTGATCGAGCAGGAGACGCGCTGGGAGCTGGACCGTGCGCACCCCTATGCCGCGCACGGGATTGACGAAAGCATGTCCATCGACCAGACCACGCACAGCCTTTTTGGCGCGTCGAAGGCGGCGGGCGATCTGCTGGCCCAGGAGTACGGCCGCTATTTCGGGATCAAGACGGGCATTTTCCGCGGCGGCTGCCTGACGGGGCCCGGGCATTCCGGGACGCGGCTGCACGGGTTCCTGTCGTACCTTATGAAATGCGCGGTCAGCGGGCGGGAGTATACGATTTACGGTTACAAGGGCAAACAGGTGCGGGACAACATTCACAGTGCGGACCTGATTGCCGCGTTCGACGCCTTCTACCGCCGGCCGCGCCCGGGTGAGGTGTACAATATCGGCGGCAGCCGGTTCAGCCACTGCTCCATGCAGGAAGCCATAGCCTTGTGCGAGGAGATCACCGGACGCGCCATGAAGACGTGTTACAGGGACGAGCCCCGGATCGGGGATCACATCTGGTGGGTCAGCAGTGTCCGGAAGTTCCGGGCGCATTACCCGGACTGGCGGCCTACGTACGATGTTCCGATGATTCTCCGCGAGATTTACGATGCGTGCGCCTGACGGCGTAGCGGGCGTGCGTTTCGGCCGCCCGCAGCAGGGCGGGCGGGTCGCTGCGGACATAGAGGTCTTCTCCGGTTTGTGGTGGGCCTGCGGCAGGCAGGCCGCGCAGGTCCTGCATGATGCGGTGTTCCGATTCGCGGTATTCGTGACGCGGGTCGAGCGGATGGACCAGGGGCGGGCCGGTGCGCGCGGCGAGGGCGCGGGGCAGGGGGCCGCCGGCGAGCACGGCCCGCGCCGCGCGCTGTTCCGCGGGGGTTAAGCGCCCGGCCGTCCAGCTCTGCCGCAGGAGCGAGGCGGGCAGGGAGCGGGTGTTCCAGAGGCAGAGGACGCTCAGGCAGGGCGCGGTGCGGCCGGTGCGCCATTCTGC
>JAFGIZ010000159.1 GCA_016929365.1 Lentisphaerota bacterium | reverse complement strand
GCTTCATCATGTGTCTTTCGCCGATCCCGCTGGTTTCATGCGGATGACGATCGGGTAGTCGGGCACGATGACCTCCGTCAGGACGGTTTTCCCGTCCGCGGCCTCGGCGTTCACACCAAACGCCTCGCCGGTCATCAAATCCACTCCGTCCCCGACCGCGAGCTGGTCCGTTCCCAGCGTAATCGTGGTGATCAGATGGGAACGCGGACCGGGTTCGATCGCGTTCCATGCCGCCAGCAGCACCTCCCCGGTCTCCTCGTTGCGGTAGACATAGGTCATCACCCGGTCGAGCGCCTTGACCTCCTGATCGGTCCAGGTGGTGACGCCCGGCGTGTAGGGCCACTTGCTGTTGTTGATATACCCCGGCGGCTCGACATCCACACTCCAATCCGGCTGCCACACCTGCACCGGATCCGCGAAGAGCGAACAGATGCGCCGCATCGCGAACCAGGCCGGCTTCTTTACGTAGCCCCGCTCTTTGTCCAGGATCAGCCCGAACTTGCCCTGCGGATGGATGGGCTCGTACTTCACCGTGTCGTCCTGGAAATCGTACTGGATCGCCACCTTGACCCCGAGCGCCTTGTGCAGCAGAAACATACGCGCCAAGTACTTGGCCTGCGTTTCGAGGTTGAGCCCCATGTCTTGCGCATCGGCATGCTCGCGCGAGTGGGGCTGGGTACTGAACCCGCTCTCCGTGACGTAGATATCCGTGGTCTTCATGCCCACGGCCCGCATCTTCTCGCGCGTGCGCCGCACCGCCGAGGCGTAACTGTGGTCGTCATCGGCCGTGACGACCCCGTCGCGCTCGTTGTTCTTCGGACCGCCCCAGGGCAGCGTCTCCGGCGTGACGCGATGGCAGTAGGGATGCAGCACGATGCCGTCCAGAAGGTCTACGGCATCCTGCTCTTTCAGCATGTCGAGCATATGGCAGTTGACCGGAAGAACGACATCACCCGCCACGAGGATGACCTCCGGGTGCTCCGCGCGGATGGCCCTGGCGGCGGTGATCATGAACTCCATGAAGTGCTTCAGCCAGGGGGTATCCGGCCCTTCCCGCGCGTTCCATTCGCCGCCGAAGGGCGCGCGCGTGCGAAAAAATACCGCCGGCTCATTCCAGAGTTCCCAGATCTGCACCTTGTCCTTGAGCTCGCCGACCACAAACGTGCAGTAACGGGCGTACGCCTCGCAGTACGCCGGCCAGTCTTTCATGGAATGCTTCCAATTGAAGAACACCAGCGGCATGCAGATGTTTAGCCCGCGCGCGTGGGCGTCGTTGATCCAGGCCCAGTGCTCGTCCGGAATTCTGAGCACCCCCTTTTCCTTCTCAACTTCAGCCCACGAGGCGTAGTCCCGGATCCACTTGAACCCGGTCTCCTCGATGATCGGCAGCAGATCCTCGTGGACCCATCCCCGCCTATTCGGGAAATGGGTGCAGGTCCCGAAGATCGAACTTTCGATTTGCGGCGTGGTCCGCAGCGGGATCGCGTCCTCCGCCATCATCGGCTCCAGGGTCAGGCACGCGGCGGCCCCGAGCAGCGCCGCCCTTTTCACTCGTGATATCATGGTTCTACTCCTCTTGCCGGGATCGTCACCTGGTTTTTTCCTGTGACCGTTGTAATCATGAAATAATAGTCAACCCATGATTTGACATTGTCAAGTAGACGGAAGATGATCGTGGACACATGCAGGCACACGAAACAGAGCAGAAGACGCCCACCCGCAAGATCCTGATCGATACCGACCCCGGGCAGGATATCGACGACCTGCTGGCGGTCTGGTTCGCGCTCAAGCGCCCCGAACTGGATATCCGGGCCATCACGACCGTGACCTATCCCGCCGACAAGCGCGCACGGATCATGAAACGCCTGCTGCGCTACGTTGACCGGGGCGACGTCCCGGTGGCCGCCGGCATGGCCTACCCCCTGCGCGTCATGCCGGAAACGCAATGGGGCTTCCTGCACGACGAGGCCGAATCGCTGAACCATTACGCCTTCGCCGAGCCGGAAGACCCGCGCGACGCTCCGGGCGATGCGGATGCCGTCGATTTGATTATCCGCACCGTCGAAGCCGAGCCGGGCGAGGTGACGCTCGCCTGTATCGGCCCGCTCACGAATATCGCCTGCGCGCTGCGCCGGCGGCCCGGCCTGGCGGAGAAGATCCCCGAAATCGCCATGATGGGCGGCGAGACGAGCCTGAACCAGGCTGAGCATAACGTCGCTTTCGACCCCGTGGCGGCCGAGCTGGTCCTGGCGGCGGGGATTCCGCTGACCATGGGAACGCTTGACGTGACGCGCCGCCTGGTGTTGTCGGACGAAGACATCGCACGTTTCCGGAGCGCGGCGGATCCCGTAGCGCGCGCCGCGGCGGAGGCGATCGACTTGTGGCACCCGCGCCAGTCCTGGAAGCCGGGACCGATCCTGTACGACGTTTTCCCCTTCGTCTGGGCCTTCGACCGGTCGCTTTATACCGTCGAACCGATGTCCGTACAGGTCGAAACAGGCGGCGCGCGCACGGCGGGCATGACCGTGCACGGGGGTGCGCGTGACTACATCCGGGTGACAACCGATCTGAACGCCGAGGCCCTGCATGCGTTGTACATGCAGACGGTATTGGAGCAGGCATGAATGACGGCGCAACGAACGGGACCGCAAGGCCTGGATGCCCGCCGCTAATGGGCGGCCCGAGCGGCGGGTTCGCGGCACTCCCATCTTGACCGGATCAGAATACGGTGCAAACATGATTGGGAAAAGAAGCGCCCCGCATGACTCCTGAACAGGTTCTGCGAGAGTCTTAAAGGCCATCGCAACGCCAGGGACCGGCTTCTACGCGCTTCGCAGGCAATCCCGCTGCGGCCGTCGTGCAGCGTTCGGGGACGGGCCGGCCCCTGGGAACCCGGTAGACAAGGGCGCAGGTCCGGCCGTCAAGGTCGAAGGAGACCGGGCCCGGAGCCGCATCGATCCGCTTGCCGCTGATCACGTCGATCAGGGTTGCCGGTGCGTCCAGGTTCAGCTTGAGGCTTAGCGCGGCGCCGGCCGCGCGATAGGTCAGGCGCTGTTTCCGGTCGCCGTCGTACACGAACTCCCAGGCGTCCAGCGTGGGGCGGTGCCACAGGGCGAAAACGGCGCCGCCCGATTCCAACTCATAGCGGTGCGCCATCGTGTCGGCATCCGGCGCGGGAACGACGGTGGGCAGGTTCAACCCCGCGATGAGACCGCGGACCAGTCGTCGATCCAGCTCTTCCATGCCGGGCTGATCAGGCCGGCGGTTGCCGCCGGCTCGAATATGCAGGTAGATCACCCGGGTGCCGTTAGTCAGGTCGAAACGGCTCACGAGCGGGGTCTCCGGATCGCCCAGCAGCGGTACGCCGCCGGGACAGGCGTAGTAGCCGGTCGGGGGCAGCGTGATCTGCTCATTCGTGGAGAAGTCGGCGGCGAACCAGGCGTGCGGCGTTCCCGCGCTCAGGCTCGCCAGGTCTCGATGCGTGATGCGCGGCAGGCCCCAGGGCATGCCGCCGTCGGGATACGGAACGGTGTGTTGCGGAATACCCCACGGATTGTAGAGCAATCCATCGACGCGCCGCGCCGGCTGATTCCCCATGCACACGAGGGTGCGGCCCGGCGCCGCGCGCAGCCAGGCGGCGATGCGCCGGAACTGGTGTTCCGGCGCTTCTTCAGCGTCCCAGAAGATGACGTCGTGGTCCTCCAGCGGCGCGAACGGTATGGGATCCAGATAGTCGAACATCGCGCCCGCGCGGGCGAGCGTCCCGGCCAGATGCGCATGTCGGCGCCGGGGACTCTCGCCGAAGCTGAAGAAGATGCTGTGTGAATAGCGGTTGACATTGCGTTGACACACGACCGCCACGCGGCTGGGCGCCCGTTGCGGATCATCAGCGCGGAACCGGTGAAAAGCGTCCAACTTCATCATGGTGTCGCGATAGCGGTCGTATGCCCACTCGTTGGCCGGGTCGCGCATGCGATCGAGCGGCGCTCCGTCCAGGAAGTCGTTCTTCATGACCTCGGCCCGAAGCGCGGCATAGACATCATAGGCGGCGGCGAAGGCGACTTCCGGATCGTAGTACGGGCGGGCGTGGCCGCCGGCGCCGCTTTCAAGCACCGGCCCAAGCAGATTGCCGGCATCGCGATAGACCGCGGACAGATAGGGCCCCGAACGGTAGAGCGGATCGGTCCAGTTCGGATTGCCGAACCATTCCCCCATGTTGCCCCGCACATGCGCCATCGCGCCCAGGACGACGTAGTCCGATGCGTTGGCCAGGTCCTCGGGGTTGGGAATAATCCACAATTTTCCGCCGAGCGCCGCGTAGTGGCCGCCGACGTCGTCGAGGAATCGAAGCCAGAGGTAGTGCTGTAACGTAACGAGGAGAAACATGTTGCGGCGGGCGTCTTGTCCCGCGGTCCAGGCCTGCTGCTCCGTGACCGGCTCGTACTCGTCCCAGGATGCCAGGCCGACCCGGTCCGGAGTCCAGGGCCCGTCCCCGTACAGGCCGAAGTAGTCCCAGAACGAAAACCGGCGCTCGCCGTCTTTCAATCGCAACAGAAGGCCCCCGTCCCGCTCCTGCAGCGCGGCCCGGTAGGCGGCCACGGCGGCCGGGCCGTACCCCCAGCGTCCGCCCCAGTAGGGCCAGACATAATCCACGAACATCATGCGCGTGACGCCCGCGCTCGCCAGGAATTCAGAGCGCTGTTTCACCAGTTCAATGAACCGGGGGTGACAAATATCGCCCGCATGTCGCCAGTTGAACGCCCCGGGCGTGACGTTGTTCCCCGCGCCATCCCAACGGGTCGCCCACGCGTCAGCCATGCTGAGCTCGGCGCTGAACCCCGCGTTGACGGCGCTCTCCGCCATGAGCGGCAAGCCCGCGGCCCGACAGCGTTCGCTCAGGCTGGCCAGCGCCGCATGCCCCCGCGGGCCGATGCTCGCCGAGATGCCTGACAGGGGCCAGCGAGCCGCGAGGTCTTCCACCACGGGGCCATTGCGTTC